>JBFXGF010000078.1:0-6413 GCA_050178275.1 Thermoplasmata archaeon
TTCATGATTGTCGGGCCGACCAGCTGCCACAGTATCAGGAACAGGACCGCCAGGGCGAACGCCAGGGTGATCGAGCCCACCACCTTCTCCCTCTGGTCCTCCTTGTACGCGGGCCTCACCTTGCTGACGATGTAGTCGAACATGTCCCGGAACAGGTAGCCCCCGTCGAGGGGTACCGCGGGCAGCACGTTGGTCAGGCCTATCATCAGGTTGAGCCAGAATATCCAGTACAGGGAGTTGGTGAGCACCCAGAAGGCCCCGTCCGGCATCCAGGCCATGCCGCCCGAGGGCTCGTACAGGTCGGTCACCGGGGACCTGATGGGCGCGAGGTCCAGGAACGGCAGGGCTATGAGCGTGAGCCACGACCTCGAGAACTCGTCCAGGGTGTCGTCGTCCTCGAACGGGTTCGCGAGCATCGAAGAGTAGTGGTCCGCCTCGCGCAGGTTGAGCCCCAGCGGCAGGAAGCCCGCGCCGAGGTATCCATCCCCCTGGAAGGACTCATCGTTCTCGTCGGGGTAGAACTCGGAGTAGAAATCATACTTGTTTGACAGGGAGAGCGAGGTTATCCCCTCGTCCGTCGCGAACCCGCCCAGGGTCTCGTTGTAGCTGAGGACCGAGACGTCCACGGCCTGGCCCGCCACGGTCAGGTCCATCGCGTCCCTGAGGTCGCCCATGTTCCTGATGGTGGTGCCGTTGAGGCTCGCGAGGACCATGCCGGTCTCGAACCCTCCATCGTGGGCCGCGTACCCCTCGACCGCGTACGATATGACCATGCCGTACACCACACCCTCCGCGGTCCCGAGGTCCCCGCCGAAGTAATAGTCGACCGTCACCTGGTCTCCAGGGTCTATGCCCGAGAGGGCGTCGACGTCGTCAGGGGACTCGACCGCGTACCCGCCTATCGAAACGATCACGCAGGTCTGCGATATGTCCGAGTAGTACGCGGGGGAGCCCTCGACCACGCCTGTCGCGAGCGCGCCCTCGTGGGCGGGTTCTACGGACGCCATCATGACGCCCGAGAAGATGCCAAGCACGATGACCGCAAGTATCAGGTTGCTCGCGGGACCTGCGGCGAAGACCTTAGCCCTCTTGGTCCTGGTCGTCTTCTGTATCGCCGCCTCGTCGGGCTCGACGAACGCGCCCACCGGGAACACGAAGAACAGCAGCCCGAGGGAGAGGACCTTCATCTCCCCCATCCGGGTCATTATGCCATGGGCGAACTCGTGGACCACGATGGCGACGACCAGGCCCAGTATCCCGTACCAGAGCGGTATGACGGGGTTGAGCCCGGGTATGCCGAGTATGAGCTCGGGAGACGGCGCCTTCTCGATCTGAGGCACGATGGTCGCCTCCCAAAGTAGCAGGAGCATGATGGTCATCATCGCGCCGGCGCATATCCAGAGGGACATCTTCCCGTAGAACGACCAGACGCGCTTGGCGGAGGCCACCCGGTCTATGAACTCCCGTCCCTTCCTGGTCCTCCACATTACCATGGGCCCCATCAGGCTCATGTCGTGCCGCTCGAACCACTTCTTCTTGCGGAGGTAGTACACCCCCAGGATCCACGCGGAAACGATTGCGAGCGCGATGAGGTAGCCGTTCATCTGAGAGTGACCAACTCTGACGCCATGAGGATACGGGTATTAATTCGTTTCATCCTTTGGCGGCTTATCCTCCGACGGCCCGGACATGGATGGCCTGTGCCTCGCCCACTCCTCGTCGGAGAGCTGGTCATAGACGTCCTCCTTGGCCTCGTCCTTGGCCTTGCCCTCCTCGTCCGCGGTCGCCAGGCGCAGTATCTGGTCCTTCTTGAGTATCCAGAAATGGGTCCTCCACAGCTTCCCCTTCCTCAGCAGGACCTCCTCCTGTGTCGTCGTCAGGAGGCCCTCCTCCTCGAGCATGTAGAAGACGTCACGGTCCTGGGGCGTCAGCTGGTTGTCGGTTACCTCGTCCGTGTACCCGAAGAAGCTCATGACGTACTCCGCCATGCTCTTGACCTCTTCGTCGGACATGCCTTTCTTGCCGAGTGTCCTCTTGAGCGCTAACTCGACCTGTTGCATGGTGACAACAGTCATCCCAGTCCCGGCGACGTGAACTCCCTACGGTACTAAAAATGTGTCGTACGTGCTCGCGTCGCGCCATGGACTCCTCAGAGGCCGTCGACCGTGACGCCCTGTTCCGCGAGGCACGCGAGTATCCTCTTCGCCCACTTCAGCTTCCTGGCCTTAACATCCGGGGACCGCGAAGCCTTCGGGGACGGTCTGTCGAAGTCGAACCCGACCAATACGACCCGTTCAGCGCCCAACCCGGAGAATATGCACGCGGCCCGGTCGCCGTCCGTGAAGCCCCCGAGGTTCATCAGCCCGCCCGACGGGGGGCCCTGGCAGGTGCCGACGACTGGGCCCTCGAACCTGGGGACGACGGTCCTCACCGCGGGCTCGTTGTCCCCGTGCGCGTGCGCGAACACGAGCGAACCCTCGGCGCTCGCCCTCAGCTGGTCCTCGACGGCGCCGTCCATGTCAGTCACTATGGCGTCGGGCATCAATCCCACCTCCAGGAGGGCGGTGGTCGCACCATCCGCAGCCACGACATACCCTTCAGGGGGCTGTCTGGAGAGCGCCCCCCTGAGCGATGGGCCGTCCCCGCATATCGTCACGCTCTCGGGGCAAGATGACATGAGGTCTTGCACGGTCGGCACGGCCCGGTGGGACAGTATCGACGCGAGGAGGTCCGCGCTCTTGGCATCGGCCTCCTCGTCGTACCCGAACTCCCGGCATATCTCCCGGTACATCGGGAGCCATGTCTCGAGCCTCAGCGGCTCACGCCCCCGAGGTCGAACCCTTCCTGGCCGACTCCGACCTGAGCGACGCGTTCAGCACGGAGCCGAATATCGCTATCATGATGCCCGTGATTATCTCGGCCATTATGATGATCATCTCGTAATCCCCGTGCCCGACGAAGAACGAGAGGGCGTCCGCGGACCCTTGTACGATGAAGCCGGTCGCCAGCACGGAGACCATCATGACGATGAACGACCAGCGTATCTTCCCCTTCTGCATGAAGGCTGTCACCGACTTACCGGTCTCGTAGCAGAACACGCCGAAGACGACGAACCAGACCGAGCCCGATACGAATATGAGGATCGATATCGCGAGGCTCCGCTCATGCTCCAGGGGGGACTCCCTGTAGGCCATCGCCAGGTCGTAGCCTATGAGTATGCCCACGACTGCGATGACGAACCCTATGATGGCGAACGGGATTACAAGGCTCCCCTGCCTCAGGGACTTCCTGATGTTAGCCATCCTCTCGCCGAACTGCTCCCCCCACCGGTAGGCCCAGCCTATGAGATAGAAGCCCAGGACGACCCCGATGGCCCCGAAGGCCATCTGGGAGACTAAGGCGATGTCCTCGTACTCGCCCTCCCTGAACTGTATGACCTTCGTGATGAGAGACAAGAACCCCCAGATTATGAGGATGAGGGACAGGGGGACGATCCACCGGCGCCTCATCTTCTCGTCCTGGAGCGTCTTCACGACCATGTAGTAGGCGCCCTCGATGCTCTTGCTCTGCTTGACGTAGACCTTTCTGACCGAGTCGATCTTGATCCTCGACGATATGACGGGATAAATCGATTCGTCCTCAGCGCCGTCGCTCACGAGGATCGCGCGGTCTGGCTTGACCACTTCGAGCACGTTCTCCAGCTGCGTGGTGAGTATCAGGTCGGACTGGAACCCCACATGGGAGTCCCCGGAGATCGTGGCGATCTCCGTGTCGATCCCCCTCTTCGTGAGGTCGTCGTACAGCTGAAGGCCCGACAGGATCGTGTTCGTGTCGACATCCTCGGGGTCGGCTATCCCGAGCGCCAGTGCCGCGTCGAGGTTCTCCTTCCTGCCGATGACGGGGCCGTTCACGCCGGCCTTGACGCCCAGGTCGTCGTCCCTGTCAACGCACAGCACAAGTGTCTTCATGTCCGTGCAGTAATCACCAGGAAGGGTATTTTACTATGCCTACTGGACACACTGGCGGGCGGTCCAGAAGGCCTGTAGAAGCGCTTATATAATGTCATTAGAATCATCTACACGATGCCAAGGAAAGCGGACCGCGGCGAACCGAAGAAGGAATGCCCTAGCTGCGGCCTAGGCGTGTCGTTGGAGGCGCGCATCTGCGAGTTCTGTGGGTGGGACTTCGAGGAGGAGGACGAGTGGATCCTCCAGATAGAGAAGCTTGAGCGCGACCTGCTTCTTGAGAAGCAGAAGTTCCAGCCGGGCACGGTGAACCACAAGATAGAGTCGACGCTCGTGAGCCCTATCCAACAGAAGGCGGAGGCCGCGCAGGCCGAGACGCTCGCCCCCGAGCCCGAGGAGCCGAGGATCGTCCGCGCGTCGGAGTACCTGATCGACAGGGAGAGGTCCGCGCCGAGCGTCGAGGAAACCGCGCCCGCGAGCGAACCTGAGCGCCCGCCCGCCCCCGCGCACGCGCAGGTGAGTGACGCTAGCGGGGAGACCCCGAAAGTTCGGAAAGTCAGGAGCGTCAGGGCCCCGGTCACCGCGCCGACGCCCAAGCCCGAGCCGGCGCCCGAGCCGCGTGAGGAGGCACCGTCCCCGCCACTTAGGAAAGTGAAGGAGCCGGCGCCCAAACCTCAGGAACCCGCTCAGGCTGGACCACCGACGAGGAAGGTCAGAGCGGTCAGGAAAGTCAAGGGTTGAGGGCGCCTGACGGGCACCGTCTGTGTTTAAGTACAAAGTCTATGATTACCTCATCCTGGGGGCTCATGATTGCGTATACGTTGGCACGGCCACTCCTGTTTTGAGGTGGCCGGGAGCGTGCAGGTCGTCACGGACCCGCACGACGGCAAATCGCTGGGCATCGCCCCTCCGAGGACGAAGGGGGACCTGGTGCTCGTATCCCACGACCACTTCGACCACAACTGCTCGAGGCTCGTCAAGAAGCAGGACGCCTCCGTGCTGTCGGCACCGGTCATGACGGTCGAGCAGGGCGTCAGGGTCGAGGGCATCGAGGCGTGCCATGACGACGCCGGCGGCGCGAAGCGAGGCAAGATAGTGATGTTCAGGTTCGAGCTCGACGGCATGTCGTTCTGCCACCTGGGTGATCTGGGCCACGAACTGGACGACGAGGCCGTCGAGCGCATCGCCCCGGTCGACTTCCTGTTCGTCCCCGTCGGGGACGTCTTCACTATAGGCCCCGCGGCGGCGAAGAGGACCGTGGAGAGGATCGCGCCGAAGGTAGCCATACCGATGCACTACAGGACTCAGGGGCTCTCGCTGTCGATCAAGCCCGTCCAGGACTTCCTGGCGCTCTGCGAGGATGACCAGGTGGTCAAGGTGGGGAACGAGGTGGACTTCTCACCGGAGGACCTGCCTCAGTCGGGCACCGAGGTCTGGCTATTCTCGCCCTGAGGACCTCAGTATAATCCCAGGCCGTCCTCGAGGCGTCCCAGTTCTATGGGTGTCGAGCGCGACCCTACACAGGCGCCCTTGCTGTTCGCCACCGCGCACGCCCCAAGGTACGGCGTGCCGTAGTTCAGGGTGGCCGCGGAGGCCGGGACGCCGAACAACGACGACAGTCTCTTCAACTCGTCCTCGGAGGTCCTCGGGTGGCACACGACCCCTTTGGAGGTGGCGATGCACACGGACCCCACGGTCTCTATCCCGGCTATGGCTCCCCGATGTACCTCGACCCCGAGCGCGTCCTCGATGGCCTTGACCGAGTACCTCGACGCGGCCGGGTGCACGCAGGCGGCCTTGTCGTTCGCGACGATGTTGTTCCCCGCCGCGTTCAACTTCTCCTCCATCACGCCGACCCTGAGGTCCTTCGGGAGCCTAGCCAGCTCCTGCTTCTCCGCGAAGTTAGTGACGACCATCCCGTTGGAGTTCATCGCGACGAGGGAGCCCACGAGCGTGGACCCCGCGATGTACGTCTGCACGACCTCCACCTTCAGGACCTCCTCGAGGTCCTTTATCAGGGACCCGTCCGCGCCCTCGGGCACGAGCGCGAAGCGCTCGTTCGCCGAGCAGTAGACGCCCAGGTACGGGCTTCCGAAAACATCGACCAGCCTAAGCATCAGGTCCTACTCCAGGAGGACTACTCCTCCGGCAGCGAAACCTCGATGAGGCCGTCCTCGAACCTTATCGCCTTGACGCGGACCTTCCTGGGCGGGTTCTCAATCCCCTTGGACCACAGGTGCTCGTTGAGCCTGTAGTCGATCCAGACGTCCTTCTCGGGGACCTCCTCCTTGGACAGGGTCGTGTCCGCGAGGTGCTGCCTGACATAGTCCTTGATCTCCTTGACGGCCCTCGGGGCGCGCGTGGTCTTCGGGACGGTCTTGGTGTTACTCTTCGGGACAGTGTACACCTTCTCGTCATCTTCTGCCTTTCCTGTCACCTCTCACCTTC
>JBFXGF010000079.1:0-6336 GCA_050178275.1 Thermoplasmata archaeon
TGTGCTCTTCCGATCTCAAAACCCCTTTTCAGTCGTTATTCTGAGAAGTGCATCTCGCCCATCACGGACGTATAAGAACGAGATGTAGCCGGCGAACCCTGGGCGCAACGCGCTACGGCGAAAGGGTATTATAACCACACTTCGCTCCTATTTCATAGGAGCGTAGTAGCCAAACTGCCATAGAGCCTAGCTATGCCACTGGGCGAGCCGCCTGATTCGAGAGTGTTTCTGGGGGAGTGTAAGGGGGTCTAGCGGCCCGCATGTAGGCATGGCTATCCCTCTACGCGCAGGGAGAGCAAGAGCGATGCACAAGGGCATCCCAGGGAAGACGTCCCCCCCAGCGTCACCCGGCTCAAGAGGCCTTACCAGCGGTAGCGCTTACCCACTCACTGGCAAGCCTATGGTCCCCCTCAGATCCTCCTCCGGCAGGGGACGCCTCTACGGGATCGCGGACGGCCCCGCCTACGGCCGTGCGAACGGGCGCGGGACCGGCCCGTTGAACGGCGGCCCCACTTCGATCTTCTCAGGCATCACGAACGGCAAGACCAATGGCAAGACCAACGGAAAGACGAACGGCAGGACCAATGGCAAGACCAACGGCAGGTTCAGCGGAAGGACCAACGGCAGGACGAACGGGAGGACGAACGGCCGTACCAACGGCGCCACGAACGGCCTGTCCAACGGCGCCCGCGGCTCGCGTCGGTCTGGCCTCACGAACGGCCTCACGAACGGCTTGACAAACGGCTTGACCAACGGCCTGACGAACGGCCTCACGAACGGGTTCGTGAACGGCGCGGGCGCCGTGAACGGCTTCAGGATATCGTCGACATCCAGGAAGTCCTTGAAACAGACGCCGGTCGCGCGCAAGAAGATCCTCGTCGCGGTCATCCTGTTCGCCTTCGTGATGGTCATCCCTTACTTCCTCGTCAACGCGTTCCCCCCGGACGATGTTGAGATCGACGGGTACTTCATGGACTGGATGAAGGCCACCGTTTACGAGGACTCCCCTGACTCCGAGAACCCTGACGTGTCCATATCAGCGTACGCCGTCAAGGCGAGCGCCCGTGCGTCCTTCTTCTACATCGCGACCGCGGGAACGATGATGAACGGCGCCGATGATGGCGCGGACGGCTTCTACATATTCATCGACCGGGACGGCGACACCTCGACCGGGTACTCCGTGCGGGGCCTTGGCGCGGACCACATGATCGCCGTCCTCGGCTGGAACGGGTCCGTCGAGCTGGCGGCCACATACGTGTTCGACAGGCGCGCGGACCAGAACGACTACGCCGGGTTCAGCCAGTCATCCGAGCCCGCGGTGGCCTTCAGGGACGGGGAGATGGAGATAGGGACGAGCCTTATCACCAACTCCGCGTCCAAGGTCGCCGTATGCTCCCGCCACACGGGCGTGGCTGACGACTGGTCGGAGGTGAACTTCGAGTACTCCGGCCCCGCGGTGAGGGTCCTGCAGAGCTTCGTGGCCCCCGGGGTCACGTCGGGGTACACGGACGAGCGGATGCTCACCCTGGAGCTGACGTCCAAGGGGTCGTCGGTCGACCTCGAGGGGCTCAGGTTCGACTTCGGGGGAACCGCGGTCCCAACTGAGATCAAGATAATGATAGGGAATAATCAGGCTGGCCTGGGGACGGGCCGGGAGGTGATCTTCCCCGCGACAGTCCGGCTTAACCCGGACGAGCCCGTAGAGATGTCGGTGCTCGCTTCTTTCTCTGAAAGTATGGCGAAACGCTCCTACAGCATCGAGCTCAACGGGTCCAGCGGGGTGATCACCTCTGAAAACTCCACGCTCGTCGTGGAGTCACTTCAGGTAGGTGATATGGCGACCTACGTCGGCTCCGTCCCCGATATCGTCTCCATCGACGGCGCTTTCGCGGATTGGCAGACCCTCCTCCCGTTCGAGGACCCCCTGGACGATGTCGTCCTGGGGGGCGTCGGCCAGTTCGAGAGCGAGGACGTCGACATATCCTCGGTCTCCGCCTGGGCCGTCCAGACGGACGTGTACTTCTACATGTCAGTGGACGGGCGGATGCTGGGCGGCTCGAACCTGCCAGGCTCCCTGGTCCGGTGGACCGACGCCCCGGAGTCCGCGGGCCCGATGCCGAACGTCACCGAGGAGCGCAACATGTTCGGGGCCGACCTCGCGTACGTGCTCATCGACCTCGACGACGACGAGACCACGGGCTCCGCCATAGGCGGGGCGGAGTCAGCGATAACCGTCGCCGGCAAGGACGGGAGGATACTGGCCTCGGACGCGTACGTCTTCGAGGACGGCGCGTGGTCCCAGGTCGGGCCCGTGGACGCGGCCATCGACGGGTACAGGCTCGAGGTGGGGGCCGCGCTCGCCGATATCGGGTTGACGGTCGACGGGGTGTACCACGTCACCTTCATGGCCCAGGACTGGCGCGGCGCTGGGGACCTGTCGTCCGTCGAGCTCTCGTCTGGCGTGCTGTCAGGCTCCAGGGCGGTCGGTGAAGTGATCCTGAACGAGATATGCTCGACCGGGTCCAAGGGTTCGGTCGACTGGATAGAGCTGTACAACATATCGAGCGAGCCCGTTGACATATCTGGCTGGGAGATCTGGGTAGGCGGGGTCTTGGTGTACACAATCCTGGACGGGACGATCCTGGCGTCCGGGGACTTCTTCGTCACTCCGCGCCTGGACTTCTTAGTTTCCACCGAGTTCGTCCTGAAAGACGACGACGGTGATGTGATGGACAGCGTCGAGATTCCCGACTGGAGCGTCAAATCATACGGGCTCGTCGGCCTGCCAGGCGACTACACCTGGGAACGCACGCCCCCCACCCCGGGGGCCATAAACAATGGTCAGGTGGCGATCCCCGAGTTCGGGAGCGTGATAGCGCCGTTAGCGATAGTACCAATTATCTTCTTCGTCATACGGCGTAGACAGGCAGCGCGCGAGAAGGCCGAAGAGGATTCGGAAGGGAAGGGCGATGGAAGTACCTGATGCACCCAGAGACGGTCCGGAACGCACTAGCGAGAGCCTCTCATTCGCGGACCTGCTGAGGCCGCTGGGGTCTCGCTCGGAGGCCGTCAGGCCGTTCATGCCCGTCCTGGGCGGTCCCAGGCTCTACCTCCTGCTGATGTACGCGGCCATCGTCATAGGCGCGTCGGTCGAGTTCTTCCTGAGCCAGGAGCTGTGGTACGGCAGCTGGGAGGTCTACAACACCTACGTGTTCGTCGTATCCGGGTTCTTCGTGCTCATGGGCGTCGTGATGCTCTACCTGACGACCGGACAGGCCTCCGACGACGGGGTCAAGCTGCCGTTCTCGAAGGAATTCCTTTTCGCGCTCGGCCTCATACTCATGGCGGGGGCCGGTTTGGCCCTGGCGGGCTTCGGCCCCGAGGTGGGCGGCTGGGCCGTGCTACTGAGCGTGCTCGTGGTCTCAGGCTTCTCGCTCATGGTCATGGGCATGAAGTCCATATCCAACAAGGACAGCCTCTGGCTATCGGTGTTCGCGTTCGGTGTCGTCATGATGGTCCTGATGCCCGTCCACGAGGCGTTCGACGTCGCCAGGAGCCCCCCCGGCGAGTACCCGTTCACGGGGCTGAACCTCGTCCTGCTGGGCGTGGGCATGACCTCCGCCCTGATATCGCTCCACTTCATGAGGACCAGGGACGGCTACCTGGCGGCCTGGCTGATAGGCACGATGGCCCTGTTCTTGCTGTCCTTCCACGAGCAGGTCGGCATCCTGCCCTCCGAGACATACGAGCCCTACGACCGCGGCCTGGCGCTCATAGGCATCGTGTTCTCGTTCATCCCGCTCATACTCTACCTGTGGAGGGAGAAGGAGTACCTCTCGATGTGGACCAAGCTCCGCAAGGCCACGCACCTGATGCACGCGGGAGACTACCCCGCGGCCCTGGTGCATGCGGACGCCGCCGTCCAGGAATGCTCGGAGGCGGGCGTCGCCCACAGGTTCTCGCTCCCGTGGAACGTCAAGGGCGATGTCCTGTACCACATGAAGGAGTACTCGAAGGCGAAGACCAGCTACGACATGGCCCTCGAGATAGACCCTGAGGACAGCACGACCTGGTGCCACCTGGGCAACATGTACGCCTTCGAGGGCAAGAGGGCGCTCGCGCTCAGCTCGTACGACCGCTCGATCCAGGCGGACCCGAAGAACTCCATCGCGTGGAACAACAAGGGCGCGGTGTTCAGCACGCTCGAATGGCCAGAGGAGGCGCTCGCGTGCTTCAACCGCGCGGTCGCCCTCGAGCCGAAGAACTTCGACGCCTACATGAACCTCGCGAAGACCTCCGTCAAGCTCGGCAGGAGCGACGACGCGGTCATGTACTTCCAGAAGGCCATCGAGCTCAGGCCCAGGAGCAGGCTCGCGAGGGAAGGCCTCCAGAGGGAGTTCTACAAGGGTATGTGCCTGGACCAGATACGTGGCTGGGAGGAGCTCGGCCTGGACACGACCTATCTGAGGGCGCTCCTGAGGGAGGACCCGACGGACTTCGACCTGAAGTCGAAGGAGTTCCTGACCAGCATCGTGGAGCAGAGGACGCAGCTCGTCGTGGGCGGCGGGCAGGACAAGCTCGACGTGAACGCGGCGATAAGAGACATCCTCAAGGTGACCGCGGAGAAGGGCGCCACGCTCGAGAACATCATGGCCCTGACCAACCTCACGGGCGAGCAGCTGGTGCTGCCGATGGCCCTGCTGATGAAGACCGAGCGCCTGCACTTCGAGAGGTCCGGTACGCGGGACGTGTACGTGTCCCAGGGCAAGGCCCCTGAGGCGCCCGTGATGCCCGCGCCCCCACCCGCCCCGGAGCCGGGGCCGCAACCAGAGCCGCCGTCCGAGAAGGCCTCGGAGCCGGAGCCCGAGGAGGAGGACGAGGACGACGACGATCTGGAGCCGACGGCGTCGATACTCGTGTTCGGCGGACGCGCGAAGAAGAAGAAAAAGAAGAGGAAGCGCTGACCCGTCGCATCGGGTGTGGACGCGCCGAGGGATTTCATATAGGGCGCCGCACATTCTCTAACGCCGCCAAGGCTACGGCCGGTGGTCGGCACAAGGGCGGTCAGCGGCAGTCGAAGGGGGAATGGCTACACGGGGAGGCTCTCGTTCGCGAGGTACGCGCTCGACTCGATTGTGAGGAACAGGCGGAGGACGCTCTACGCCGTGCTGGGCATCACCCTCGCTGTCTCTCTCATCGCCGGCTCCCTGATCGCCGTCGATTCCGCGTCCATCGGCCTGATCAGGGAGCGTCTCGAGAACGTCCCGGCCGACTTCACCGGGTCGAGTTATTCGTACCTTTCGTACGTGGACGAGGCCCGCTACGAGCGCGTCACGGACAACCTCCTGGAGGTGGAGGGGGTCGAGCACGCGATCTGCGTGGTCGGGTTCCAGGGATGGGCGTTCTTCAACTCGGAAGGGGACCGCTACGAGGCTTACGACTACTATTACTACTACGGGTCCGGCACCCTGCTCATGGTCCCTGATGACCCATCCATCCTCATCGAGAGATACCAGATATATGGGGACGCCCCGGCTCCAGGGACCGTCGCGGTCCCGCAGGATATCGCTTCCTCCCTCGACATCGAGCCGGGTGACGAGATAATCTGCGGGTATGAAACTTACGAGTACGACTACGTCAACGAGACCGGCTATGTCGGTTACTACAACGTCTCGTTCGAGGTGTCTCAGATATGGGACCAGTCAGGCGAGGTCGAGGACTCGCAGTCGAACTGGTACTGGTACGAGGACACGCCGGGCGAAGTCACTATCAGCGGACACCGCAACCCGATCGTCATGTACTCGGACGACTTTCTCAGCGCCGTCGAAGCCCTGCCCGAGCAGCAGTCCCCGGGGTTGTCGGAGGAGTACATCGTCTGGATCGACAGGGAAGACTTTCTTCATCTCGCCAACATACCGTCGACCTTGGAGTCCCTGGAGACGCTCAGCGGGCGGCTCGACCGCGCGGCGCGCGAGGCCGACGTGGACTTCTACACGCCGCTAGCCTACGTGCTGAGCCAGATGGGTGGCGACCTGACCTCCAAGAAGGTCGTCTTCATAGCGCTGTCCCTGCCAGTCGTGGTGATGGGCGTCTACCTGTCCCTGGTAGGAGTCGAGATGGGCATGACGGAGAGGAGGCGCGAGGTGGGCGTCCAGAAGTCGCGAGGCGCCGGGAACGGCCAAGTCCTAGCCTCGCTGGTTTCGGAGTCCGTCGTCCTCGGAGTCATGTCGAGCCTGCTAGGCCTCGCCCTTGGTTTAGTGCTGAGCAGGTTCCTCGTCGTGGCGGTGTCCGGCATGTTATCCACGGGGCTCGACGACCCGAGCCTCGCGACCTTCT
>JBFXGF010000080.1:0-6164 GCA_050178275.1 Thermoplasmata archaeon
GACCTTCTCGGGGGAGCAGCCCTTCGCGAACGCGAGGAGATCGTCGTGGCCCGCGTGCGCGGAGAAGTCGAACTTCATGACCTCGCACTCGACCTTCTCGGAGACCCCGTGGAACTCCATCATGCCCGTGTCCAGGAGCTTCCGCCCGTTGCACCCCTCGACCTGGTACCCGGTGAGCAGGATGGCGTTCTTCGGGTCGTCCCTGGCGACCTCTATGTAGCTCACGACCGGGCCGCCGTCGAGCATCCCGCTCGTCGTGACGATGACCTCGCCGTCGTGGGCCCTCTGGCGCGCGTGGAAGTTCTTGACCTCCCTGCCCCTGGTCACGGCCTGCCTGAGCCTCTTCGCGGAGCGGAGGTGCTGGGGCGACTCGAGGTAGAGCTTGTTCACGGACTTGCCCATGCCGTCGTGCCAGTACTCGAGCTTGCTGTCCCTGAGCAGCAGGAGTATCTCCTGGGTCCTGCCGACCGCGAACGCGGGCACGATGGCCTTCCCGCCCCTGGAGACGACCTCGTGCACCTTCTTCAGGAAGGCGTACTCCGTCTTGAGCCGGTCAGGGTGGTTCCTGCCGGAGTATGTGGACTCCATGATCAGGTTGTCGCACTTCACGGGTTTCGCCCCGGAGACCAGGCGCGTGTCGAGCGTGTGCAGGTCCCCGGTCACGAGCGTGGTCTTCTTCCCGGGTATCTCGTACATGGTCGCGCCGGGGATGTGCCCCGCCGAGTGCGCCCGCACCTGGACCGAGTGGGTCGACACGGTGTCGCCGAACTCGATCTCGCGGAACCTCCCGAGCGCGCGCTTGACCTCCGTCTTGCCGTACATCTCGGGGTACCCCTCGGACGCGGCCACCTTGATGCTATCCTCCATCAGCAGCCCGCCGACCTTCTTGCTCGTGCTCGTCGCGACGACGTCGATGTCGTACCTCGCGGTTATCCACGGGATCATCCCGCAGTGGTCGAGGTGCGAGTGAGTGAGGAACATCATGTCTATCGGGGGCGCCGGGGCAGGGTACTTGGGCGGGTCCGTCGCGGACATCCCGTAGTCGAACAGCAGCCTGGCCTTGCCTGTCTTGACGACTATGCCCAGCCTTCCGACCTCGTTCCCCCCGCCGAGGAACTCGCATTCGACGCTCATCGTCAGGCCAACGACCTCCCGTATAATATGGTTGCCCCGGCACCCGCGTATCTGGTTCAGGGTTCGCCAATCACCTGGACGGCGATCTCCCTGGACCGGGGCTTGACATCCAGCTCCAGGAACACGATCTGCTGCCAGGTGCCCAACAGGAGGCTCCCGTCGACCACGGGGACCGTGAGCGACGGCCCTATGAGCGACGCTCGAACGTGCGAATGCCCGTTCCCGTCCCCCCAGCGCCTGTGGTGCTCGTAGTCCTCCCCCTTCGGGTACAGCCGGTCCAGCGCGCTCCTGAGGTCCGCGACGAGCCCGGGCTCGTGCTCGACCGTGGTCACCGCGCCCGTCGAGCCGACCACGAACACGACCGCGAGCCCGTTGGCCACGCCGGACTCCGACACGACGCCCTGGACCATCCGGGTCACGTCGACTATCTCGTCCTTCGCGTCTGTCCTCAGCTCTATGCTCCCCCTGTGGACGGTCATCCGGGACACCAGGGGCGGTATCGACGTCAGAGTTGATAAGATGTCGAACGGTTCGAGGGTTGTACCACAGGACGTCCAGGACGACATGGTACTTACCCGGTCAGAGGGGACATCTCCTAGGAAATACTATATATCAAAAAGTCACAATCTACCTTCTCATATGGGCTCAGGGGATTACGTCAGCCGATACGGGAGCAGGGCTCATAACGCGGATACCCGGATTTGGATAGCGTCCGCGTTCCGGGTGCCCTTCATCAAGACGGGGATAGAGAAAGCGGGGAGCATCAACAGACTCGCGCGGGAGATGGGGTATCGTTCCAGGATACACCCCGGTTGGAGCGTCCGGCAGATACTCGTCGGCGAGCAGCCGTTCCCGTACGAGAGGCTCATGAAGCTCTCCGACTATGTGGGCTACCCCATCGAGGAAGTGCTCCGCTACAGGACCGAGCCGGAGAGGATCACGGTCTACAACACGAACGAGGCCCTGGCGAGACACGGTCTCTGGTGCTACCACGTCGCTAGGATGAGGCTCAGGTGAGCCTCCGGTCGGGGGATATCGAGAGCGCGTCGCCAATCTCGTCAGATGGCGTCACGTGGCGGCCTTCCGTCAATGGATTAATATAGCCTCGTGCCCGTTGTCTCGAACATGACTCTGGGTATGGAATTGGCACTCGCGTTCCTCATCATAGGCATATTGATGCTTCTGGCAGAGGCGGCGTCCCCAGGCTCATTCATACTCGTACCGGCGACCGTCCTGATAGTCCTGGGCGGCATAGGGATGCTCTATCCCGACTGGCTCCTCACCTGGTACGCCCCGTTGACGGCCGTGATAGTCCTCGTGCCGATGCTCATCATCACGATCTACCTGTACCAGAAGCTGGCGCCCCCGGCGCCGCCCGAGACCACGGTTGCGACCTCGCTCGTCGGCATGACCGGCGTGGTCGTCACGGAGGTCGTGCCCGACAACATGAGGGGCAAGGTCCGGATAGCGAACGACACGTGGAGCGCGATCTCGAAGACCCCGATACCCGCGGGGAAGAGGGTCGTCGTCAAGGCGAGCGAGGGAGTGCACGTCAAGGTCGAGGAGCTGCCGGAAGACGGACAGTAGATGCTAGTTGAGGAAATAGGAGGAGGAGAGGAATGGCGGTAAGTGCAGGGATAATCGCGTTGCTGATACTCGTCATCATCGTGGCCATCGCGATAATGACGACGGGTATCAAGATCATACGGCCGTACGAGCAGGGCATATACATGAGCCTGGGCAAGTTCATGCGTCTTCTGGACCCGGGCTTCAACATGGTCCGGCCGCTCATAAACGAGGTCATCAAGATCGACCTGCGTACCCAGGTCATGGATGTCCCGAGGCAGGAGGTCATCACGAAGGACAACTCCCCGACGAACGTGGACGCCATCATATACATCAAGGTGATCGACCCGAAGAAGGCGTTCTTCGAGGTCACGAACTACCGCACCGCGACGATATACCTCGCGCAGACCACGCTCAGGTCCATCATCGGCGACATGGAGCTCGACGAGATACTGTCCAACAGGGAGAAGATCAACCTGCACCTCAGGGACGTGCTCGACGAGGCCACGGACAAGTGGGGCGTCAAGGTCGAGGCGGTCGAGATCAGGGAGGTCGACCCCGCGGGCAAGGTCAAGGACGCCATGGAGGACCAGACCTCGGCCGAGAGGCTGAGGAGGGCCGCGATCCTGAAGGCGGACGGCCAGAAGAGGGCCGCGATCCTGAACGCCGAGGGCGACAAGCAGTCCCGGATCCTGCAGGCGGAGGGCCTGAGGCAGGCCAAGATCCTCGAGGCGGAGGGCCTGAGGCTCGCGATCATACTCGAGGCCCAGGGCGAGGCGCAGAAGCTGCGCGTGCTCTCAGTGGGCGCCGCGCCGCTCGACTCGAAGGCGCTGACGGTGCTGTCCCTGGACACGCTCAAGTCCGTGGGCAACGGACAGGCGACCAAGATCATCTTCCCGTTCGAGCTGACCAGGCTGGTCGAGGGCGCGTCGGAGTACCTCGGCATCGGCAGGCAGACGCCTCAGAGGGAGGTCTCGAACATCGCGGAGATAGAGCGGTCCGTCGGGAAGGCGGACGATGTCCTGGGGCCGATCCCGAAGCCGGAGGAGCTCCGGAGGGAGATGAAGGCCGTCGAGGACCTCATGGCCAAGGAGAAGGTCGAGGCCGAGCAGATAGCCGAGCTGGCCAAGAAGGACAAGATGACCTCGAGGCTGGACAAGTCCTAGGCGCCTTGGGAAAACCGCTCAAACCGCTTCCCGTTTTTCATCCTGACCTGGACAGCAGCGCCGCCGCCTGAGCACGTGCGACTTCCAGGACCTTCCCCTCGTCGACCGTGGCGCACGCCCCGTCCCTGAGCACGAACCTGCCGTTGACCATGGTGTCCCTCACGGACCGGCTCGGGGAGGCGTACACGAGGTTCGCTACAGCGTTCTCCGCGGTCGTGGGTGTCATCCCGGGGGTCCCGCAGTCCACTATCACGATGTCCGCCTTCTTCCCGGGCTCGACCGAGCCCAGGTCCCCGGCGGCGCCGAGCGCGGCCGCGGCGTCCACGGTGGCCATGTCCAGGGCCTTCTGGGCGGGCACGGCCGTCGCGTCCCACCTGTGCGCCTTGTGCATGAGCGAGGCGAACTTCATCTCGAGGAACATGTCGAGCGAGTTGTTCGAGGAGGCGCCGTCCGTGCCGAGGCAGACGTTGACGCCGTTCGAGAACATCTCCGGGAGCGGGGCGAACCCGCCGCTCGCGAGCTTCATGTTGCTCGTGGGGCAGTGGGCGACGGACACGCCCGCCTTCGCCAGCGCGCGTATCTCGTTGACCGTGACCCAGACGCCGTGGGCCGCGACATCGCCCCTCGACAGGAACCCGGTCTCGGCGAGGTGCTCCACAGGCCTCTTCCCGGCCTTCTTCTGGAACTCGTAGACCTCGTACCTGGTCTCCGACAGGTGGTAGTGGCAGAAGGTGGCGTTCCTGACCGCGAGTTCCTTGGCCCTCCCCAAGGTCTCGTCCGAGCAGACATAGACGCCCTGAGGCGCGACGACCGGCTTGACGAGCTCCCGGCCCTTGTGGGCCATCACGAACCTCTCGCAGTTCTTGACGGGGTCACCCTTCTGGGTTGTGAACTCCTGGTCGAGCACCGCCCAGCCCAGGTATCCCCTGAGGCCGACCTGCTCGACGACCTTCGCTATGATGTCCTGGGAGTAGTACAGGTCCAGGAACGTGGTCGTCCCGGTCCTGGCCATCTCGAGGCAGCCCAGGGCCGCCCCGGCGGCGATGTCGTCCGGGCCCCGCTTCGAGTCGATCGCGAATGTGCGCTCGAGGAAACCCTCGAGCCTCATGTCGTCCGCGACGCTCCTCATGACCGCCATCGCGACATGCGCGTGGCAGTTGATGAGCCCGGGCATGACGACGCACCCCGAGGCGTCCACGACGTCGTCCGCGTCGGCCTCGACCTGCCCGACACGCTCGACCCTAGTCCCGTTCACGAGGACATCCGCTCTCAGGACCTCCCTGCGCGCGTTCTGGGTCACGACGAGGCCGTTCTTGATAAGTGTCGACGTCAGGCGAGCTCACCTCTGGCTTCGGAAGGGTATTAAAGGGAACAGGCATTAAGGTTTGTTGGCTCATGGTACGGATAACTTTTCTCGGGACTGGTGGAGGCAGGTTCGCGACGATCTACCAGGCGCGCGCGACGGGCGGCATATACATCGAGGACGAGAGGAACCTGCACATAGACCCGGGCCCCGGGGCGCTCGTGAGGATGCGCTCGATCGGCCTGGACCCGCTCAAGACGAACGCCATCCTGGTCTCCCACTGCCACCCGGACCATTACATGGACGCGGAGATACTGGTCGAGGCCATGACCGAGGGGGGCACCCGGAGGCAGGGCCTGCTGATAGGCAGCAGAAGCGTCATCGAGGGGGACGACAGCTACGGCCCGGCGATATCGAAGTACCATCTGTCGAAGCCGAAGTACGTGAAGGTCATGGAGCCGTTCTCCAAGGTCGTCATGAAGCCGATAGAGGTCTGGGCGACCCCATCCGCGCACTCGGACACGACCTCGGTGGGGTTCAGGATCCAGACCTCGGAGGGCATCCTGTCCTATGTCTCGGACACGCAGCTGCTGGAGCAGGTCATCAAGGCTCACAGGAAGTGCAGGATCATGATCGCGTGCGTGACGAGGCCGTTGGGCCAGCGCATACCGCACCACCTCAGCACCGAGGACGCGGGTTACCTGATCGAGAAGGTGAAGCCTGAGCTGGCGGTCATCACGCACTTCGGGATGCGCGTCATCCAGGAGAACCCGGAGACGCAGGCGAAGTGGATCGAGGACAGCTCGGGCGTCAGGACGGTCGCCGCTCGGGACTACATGTGCCTCGACGTCGGAAAGGACGACATCACGGTCTCGGACAGGCTCAAGCCGGTCCCGGAGAAGTAGGCTCAGATGGGCGACGCCGGCGGCCTAGGCGCGTCCCCGACGGGCATCCGCCCGGGGGGCATGCCGTTATGGTTCTTCGCGCACATGTCG
>JBFXGF010000081.1:0-6120 GCA_050178275.1 Thermoplasmata archaeon
GAAGGGCCTGGACCTCAAACTGCTGCCGATCGACAGGACTGACATACGCATCCTCTGCGAGCTCCGCGAGAATGCCCGGATGAGCAACTCCGAGATCGCCAAGAAGCTCGGGGTGACGGAGGCGACAGTCAGGAGGCGGATCAAGAACCTCATAGAGAACGGCATAATCATGCGGTTCTCGATACACATCGACTACAGGCTCATAGAGAACACGGTCAAGGCGTACATACACCTCAAGACGGTGACGGACAAGCTCGACAAGGTCGTGGAGCATGTCGTGAACCACAACAGGGTCGTCGCCGTGTACAGGGTCACTGGCGAGTACGACCTGCTGGTGGTCGCGCTGTTCGTGGGCATGACCGAGCTGCAGGAGTTCATAGACACCTTCCTCAAGATGGACGGCGTCAAGGAGACGGACACGCAGATCGTCATGAGCGCCCACAAGGGCGTCCCATGGACCGGCATATGAGGTTCTGGGCATGGACGTCGAGGAGGTCGTGTCCGAGCTGAGGGGCCTCGCGAGGCCCTGCGACCTCGACACGTTGGCCAGGTACGGCATTTTCGGGGATGAGATCCTCGGGGTCAGGACCCCCGACCTCGTCCGCCTCGCGAAGAGGCTGGGCAAGGACCACTCGCTCGCGCTCGGGCTCTGGCGCACCGGGATATACGAGGCCCGGCACCTGGCGGTACTCGTGGACGACCACGCGAAGGTCACGGAGGCCCAGATGGAGCGATGGGCGAGGGACTTCGACTCATGGGCCATATGCGATGGCGCCTGTGTCCACTTGTTCAGCTGGACCAGGTTCGCGTACGACAAGGCCACGGAATGGAGTTCCAGGGAGGAGGAGTACGTCAAGCGCGCGGGCTTCGTGCTCATGGCGGTCCTGTCGGTCCACGACAAGCAGGCGGCCGACTCCGTGTTCCTCGGGTATCTCCCGGCCATCGCGCGCGCGGCGACCGACGAGAGGACCTACGTGAAGAAGGGCGTGAACTGGGCGCTCAGGCAGATAGGCAAGCGCAACCGACGCCTGAACAAGGCGGCCATCGGGGCCGCGGTGAAGATATCCCGCATCGACTCGAAGGCGGCCCGCTGGATCGCGTCGGACGCGCTCAGGGAGCTCAGGGGAGACGCCGTCCAGAGGCGCCTGGCGTCTAAAGCGCCTGGAGTGCGACCTGGCAGAGGTCCAAGGTCTTGATGTCGATCCCCGCCTTCTTCGCCCCCGCCATGAGGTTCACCTGGCAGAACGGGCATGACGTGACGATCAGTTCGGCCCCCGCGTCGACAGCCTCGCGGACCCTGTCCGCGGCGATGCTCTCGGCCATGTTGTTGAACGCGCTCTTGAAACCCCCGCCCGCGCCGCAGCACTGCGCGTCTTCCCTCTCGTGCTTCATCACGACAATCTCGACACCTGGTATCGCCTTGAGTATGTTCCGGGGCGGGTCGTAGACCCCGGCGTGCCTCCCGAGGTGGCACGGGTCGTGGTACGCTACCTTCTTCTTGAACTCCTTCGTGAACTTGATCTTCCCGTCCTTTATCAGCTTGTCAAGGTACTCCGTGATGTGATAGATCTCGAAGGACGGGTTCCCGACCATCTTCGGGTAGTCGTTCTTGATGGTGTTGAAGCAGCCAGCGCACGCGGTGACCATGACCTTCCAGCCGTGGCGCTCCATCTCGCGCACGTTGTGCGGGGCGAGCTCGTCCCTCACGGGGGCCTTCTGGCCGGTCCTGAGCAGGGGTGACCCGCAGCACCATTCATCCTCGCCCATGATGGTCATCTTGACGCCCGCCTTGTCGAGCATCCTCGCGGTGGCCACGGCGAGCGGGGTCATCCTGTAGGCCTCCGTGCAGCCCGTGAAGAAGACCACTTCGGGCTCATCCGAGAGCTTGATGTCCTTCGGGAGCCACGCGGGCCTCTTCTCCTTGGGCTCATCGTACGGGTTGCGCTTCAGCGCGACCCTTTCCCTTATCTTCTTGTGGGCCTCCATGGGTCCGTAGCCCTCAGAGATGAGCCACTCCTTGACCTCCTCCCACAGGTGAGCGAAGTTAATCTCGACATGGCAGTTGTGCTCGCACGCGGCGCAGGAGGTGCACTGGAAGATGCGCTCGACGAACTTGTCGTCTATCTTCGCGTTCCTCCTGAGGAGCGTGTCGATGGGCGTCCTGTTCTTGATCTGCTTGAGCTGGTACACCTTCCCCCTGGGCGTGGCGGACTCCCAGCCGATGGTCCTGTACACGGGGCAGGGGTCCCTGCAATAGCCGCACTGTAGGCACGCGTCAAGGTCCTTCTCGATCTCGGAGATGTTCCGCATGAATGTCACCGGATTGGTTCTCTGTTCGTCCCCGTGGCCTCGGCCGACACCTTCCCCGGCCGGGGCCCATGAACTCCTGGCTCTCGTGATATCTTCGATGTTGATAAACCTAGCGCAGAACGTCTGAAGGGGCGTCGAAACCCGTCCGTCAGCGCTTGGACTTGCTCCCTTTCGCTTTCCCGCCCTCGGCCATAAGACGGATTTCAACATCCTTTCCGGGCTCGTACCCCTTGAGGCTGCCGAGCATCCCCCGGATCGTATCGCCGACTATCTCCGATACGAACGCGCCCGTGGCGAGCCTCCTCCCCCCGACGGAGATTGAGACGGCCCTCGAGGCGAGCTCCCTGCAGTCACCGACCTTCCTCTCGCCATCCACTATCGCCCTGGCCATCGACCGGCAGTCGAGGCCGCACTTGTGACAGTCCAGGCCCGGGAGCCCGTCCAACGCGCGCTCGACCGCGACCTCCTTCTTGACGTACTTGACGAGTTCTCGGACGGTCGGGTTCGACATCACGGTGCCCTTCTTGGGCTTGATTTCCCCGAGGGCCACCTTCGGGTAGGGGCCGTCCTTGAGCCCCTCGATGACGATCACATCTGGAGAGAAGGCGTCCTCAAGGATGCCCACGACCCTGTCCGCGGGGTTGTCGCCCCTCATCCTGACGAGCGCCCCCTGGGGGGCCAGCAGGACGACGGGGTCGCTACCAGCCTCCGCGTGCCTCCATGTGTCCTTGCCATCCTCGTCCCAAATGTCGCCGTGTCCCGAGTGTTTCACCGAGGCCACTCTGAGCCCGTCCTTGACGAGCGACTTGACGAGGCCTTCGACCATGGTAGTCTTCCCGGAGTCCTGGTACCCGTATATCCCGAGGATCATGTCCTCACCGGGGCGGCAATCGGGGAGGCGGGAGATATAAGTTGAGCCGCCGACGCCCGTGTCCTCACTTTCTCCTCAGGAGCGCGCCGACCATCCTCGGTATGCTGGCGTATATGGAGCTCTCGGACCAGTCCAGCTCCTCCTTCTCGCACACGGTCGACTCGCTGAGCCTCGAGGCGACCTCCCTGAGCTCTTCGAGGTCCTTGCCCGTCGCCTTCCCGTGCGCGACGACACCGTCTATCCTCTTCATCATCTCGCGGGCACCCGTGGTCCTCCGCTCGACCTTCTCCGCGGTCTCCTCGCTGATGAGCCCCATGTCCTTCTTGATGGCGTTCAGGCCCAGCCCGGCCGCGTATGTGGCCTCCACGATCGCGTCCCTCGAGAGCCACTGCGTCTCGTAGTTCAGGACATACTTCCAGCTGGGCATGGTCGCGAGCCTTATGTGGTCCTCCACCGTGGACGCGAACAATCTGTACCCGAGCGCGTCCGCGTGCTCGAACGAGTTGCCTCCCGGGTCCAGGAACGGCGCCAGGGGGCTGATGAACGGGAAGAGCCTCCCCCCCTTGAAGCGCTCGTAGAGCGTGCGCGTGTACCTCACCGTGTCCTCGACGGACTCCTTGGTCTGCGTGGGCAGGCCAATCATGTAGAACAGGTCGAACCGGTTGCAGCCGGCGTCGAGGAACGCCTCGGCCGACTTCTCCATCCCCGCGGTCGTGTACGGCTTACCCTGGGCCTTCCTGACATCGTCGTCGTGCGTCTCCGGCGACATCTGGACACTGAAGCTGTCCACGCTGCCCGCGACCTGACGCGCGAAGTCCTTCCCCGCTGGGGTGAACAACTCGATCACGACCTCGTTCCCGACGCCCCTCGACTTCAGCTCCTTCAGGAACCTGTCGGCGTAGGCCTTGCCCGGCTGCCTGACATCCCCGACCACGAATGTCGCGCCCTTGATGTACTCCTCCGCCCGAGAGATGTCCTCGGCGAGCAGCTCGGGGGACCTGTAGGCCGGCGCCTTCCTCCCGAAGTTCCTCGCGAAGGAGTCGCATGAGCCAGCGCAGTTCGAGCAGTTGTGCGTGCACCCCCGGACGGCGACGGCGATGGACATCGGGTTCGCCTTCCAGTTCCTGTACGGCATGTTGCCCGAGAGGTCCCTGTACCTCAGGACCTTTCGGACCATGAGGCCATAGTCTATCACTATGTCGTCGAGCGTGTCCGGAACGTGTGACAGCGGGTTGGCCCTCGGAGCCCCCTGGTCGCGCCACGAGAGGTTCGGGACCCCCTCGAATCCCCTGCCCTTCTCCGCGGCCGCAAGGAGCCTCTCCATGGGTTCCTCGGTCGAGTCGCCTCTGAGGACGAAATCGACCTGCGGGTATCTCGATAGCAGTTCGGAATGGTAGTACGAAGCGCTGAAGCCCCCCATGACCACGGGGATGTCAGGGTGGTGCGCCTTCGCCAGCCTGGCGAGCTCCAGCGCCCCCTGCACATGCGGCATCCAGTGCAGGTCTATGCCGAACATGCCAGCGTCGAGGGACTTCACGAACCTCTCAGGGTCGAACCTCCTCGACATCAGCATCTTGTTCGCGATGTTGACTATCCGCACCTCGCGCCCCTTCGACTCCAAGTGCGACGCTATCGTCGTGAAGCCGATGGGGTACATCTCGAACACCGGCGTGGAGGGTATGAGGTCGCTGACTGGTCCCGGCAGCAGGGCCTTCTCCCTGAAGTCTATCACGCTCGGCGGGTGCAGGAGCACCAGGTCCGGACGGGACATCACCCCCATCAAACCCAGGGGACCTATTAAATTCTTTTAAGTTACGGCCAGCGCCGGGTCGAAGGCCCCGACAAACTTGATATCCCTGGTAGGGCGATGACCTTGCGGTGTGATTCCTCATGAGAACCAACGCCCTGTCCGTTCTGACCGTGCTGTGCTTGATGTCCGCGCTCGCCGTGTCGTCCTGTGCCTCGGCTGAGTCGCGCGCCATACTCGCGGGCGACTCATACTCGGTCGAGGTCGAGCTGTCCGTGCTCGATTTCCTCACTTACTCGTGGAGCTCCGACATACCACTGTCGCTCACGTTGCAGGACCCTTCGGGCTATGAGGTCCCACTCGGCTCGAACACGACCTCAGGGGAAGGGACCCTTCCCTCGTGGGAAGCCGGCACTTATACCCTGACATGGCACAACTACGCCTCGTACGCCACCGCGCACCTCGACTTCGACCTGTCGGAGCCGTATGATGAGAGCGGGGTCGAGGACGCCATGAGCGCTTTCGTCATGATCGGCATCATCGTCGTCGTGGTGCTCATCGCCGTTGTCGTGGTCATCGTCCTTGTCGTCGTCATGGGCAACAAGAAGGAGCCCGCGCAGCAGGCGCCCCCGCCGATGGCGTCAAGGGCGCTCGAGACGGGCCACTGTCCCACCTGCGGGAGCCCGATAGACAAGGACGCCTCGTTCTGCGCGAGGTGCGGCGCGAAGTTCAGGTGAGCCCACCGTACGCTTGCCCTCAAAACCCCCAAACCCCTGTCTTTCTGCCATCATTCCGCCCGACACGTCCCGTCAATCGAAGGCTTCGGGCGGGAATCGCAAGATGTTCGACACTGACGCGGCCTGACGACCTTCTGTTCGAGTGAAAACCCTTAATACTTTGTCGTGAATCCGAGGGCGATGCTAGCAGAGGACTACATGGGAGTAGCGATTTTCGCCCTCCTAGCGCTCCTCATCCCGCCTCTGGTTTTCCTGCTCTCACGTTACTTCAGACCCGACCGGCACGACCCCCGGGGAGAGACCACCTACGAGTGCGGCGAGGTCCCCCTCGGCAAGGCGCAGATACAGTTCCATTTCCAGTACTACATGTACGCGATCCTGTTCGTCGCGTTCGACCTCGTGACGGTCTTCGTTCTCATGTGGGCCCTCACGTTCGACAGCCTGAGCGACCTCGC
>JBFXGF010000082.1:0-6047 GCA_050178275.1 Thermoplasmata archaeon
CAGGGGGGTGGAGCAATGAAGCTCAAGGAGATGCCGGACGAGGAGATGTTCACGAGAGGGCACACGGCCTGCGCGGGCTGCGGAGGCGCGATCGCCGTCAGGAACCTGATGAAGATACTGGGCAAGGACACGGTCGTCGTCAACCCTGCGTGCTGTCTCCTCATCTTCGGCGCCACGTACCCGAACATCGCGTGGAAGGTCCCGTTCCACCACGTCGCCTTCGAGAACACCGCCGCCTGCGCGACCGGGATGACCCGGGCGCTGAAGGCGAAGGGCGAGAAGGACACCATAGTCATGGGGATCGCCGGGGACGGCGGGACGGCGGACATAGGCCTACAGTCGCTGTCCGGCGCCGCCGAGAGGAACGAGGACATCCTCTATGTCATGTACGACAACGAGGCCTACATGAACACGGGCATACAGAGGTCCGGGTCCACGCCCTTCGGGGCGTGGACGACCACCACCCCTGTGGGGAAGGTCAAGTCAGGCAAGGCCAACTTCAAGAAGGACATGCCCCAGATCATGATGGCGCACAACGTGCCATATGTGGCGACGGCCTCGGTTGGGCACATCCAGGACTTCATCAACAAGTTCGAGAAGGCCAAGAAGATCAAAGGGTTCAGATACATCCAGATCTTCACCCCCTGCCCGACTGGCTGGAGGCATGACACGGCCAAGACGATCGAGGTGTGCAAGATGGCCGTGGACACGGGCATGTGGACCCTGTACGAGTGCGAGAACGGCAAGGTCACCATCAACAAGAAGCCGAAGATGACGCCGGTGTCCGAGTACCTGAAGGCCCAGGGGCGCTTCAGGCACATGACCGAGGAAGACATCAAGACGCTGCAGGACTGGGTCAACAAGAAGTGGGAAGCGGATCAGAAGCTCGCCCAGATAAAGTCCTGAGCGATCGGCCGGAAACCCCGACCAAACCCCTTCAGTGGTTCTATTTCCAGGTACGCCAGGACCTTCCGTCCCTGTCGTCCGTCACATCAGGCTCTTCCTCATCTCCATCTGCTTCATCGTCACCGCGAAATCGAACTTGTCCAGCATCCTGAGGACTGCGGGCTCCTCGTTTATGTTGTACACGGCGACCTTGAACGCCCCCAGCCCGTGGAGCCTGTTCAGGGCGAACTTGGCCAACGACGTGCCGGTGCCCTCGCCCCTCCGGTCCGGCAAGACGCCTAGGTAAGGTACGTAGCCGACCGTGCCGACCTTCCTGACCAGGACGAACCCGGAGTCGACAACGTAGCACTCGGAATCCCTGGCGGACGACTCGAACGCGCAGGCCTTCCTCCTCTGCCAGCAGGTGTCAGCATACGCCTTCCGGTGCATCTCGCGCAGGTCGTCCATGGAGGCCCTGCGGGGCTGGTCCCCGTAGCCCACGAACTGCACGGGCTTCCCCTCGGCGCAAACGAAGGTCCTGGTGTCCTGGTACCCGAGCGTCCTGTAGAGGCTGTGCGCCTGCTCGTTGCCATGCACGACCTCGAGCGTGGACGTCTTGGCGCCCTCGGCCCGCGAGAACTCCTCGGCAGCCAGCATCAACCGCGTCCCGATCCCCTTCCCCCTGTGCCCGGGGACGACCCCCAGGCCGCCAATCCAGGCCTCAGGTCCGTCGAGGACCGGGTTCACATACCCCACGATCCTGCGTCCGTCCAGGGCGACTATCACATTCTCCAGTCTGCCCCCGGCCGACCGGAGGAAGTCGACGAAGAACGAGCGACTCGACCTCATGGGGATGACGTAGTCCGAGAATATCTCGTTCTGCGCCTGGACGAGGTCGTCGAGCTCCGGCTCCCCGACGTGCCGCAGGTGGATATCGTCCGGGGCCATCCGTCCGCCCTCTACACCGTTTCCGGCTTCATGTGAGGGAAGAGCAGCACTTCCTTGATGGAGGGGGCGTCGGTCAGTATCATCGCGAACCTGTCGATGCCTATGCCCAGTCCGCCGGTCGGCGGGAGCCCGCACTCGAGCGCCCTGATGTAGTCGAGGTCGATCGGGTGCGCCTCGTCGTCCCCCTCCGTCCGCAGCCGGTCCTGTTCCCTGAACCTCTGCTCCTGCTCCTCGGGGTCGTTCAGCTCGGAGAAGGCGTTCGCGAACTCCCAACCGACGATGAAGAGCTCGAACCTCTCGACCAGGTCCGGGTTTCCCCTCTTCCTCTTGGCCAGGGGAGAGACCTCCACCGGGTGGTCTATCACGAATGTCGGGTTCACGAGGTTCGGTTGCGCCTTCTGGTCGAACAGCTCGGAGACAATCTTCCCCATGCCGTCGCAGTCCTCTATGTCCCTCACGCCGAGCCTCATGGCCGCGGCCTTCGCCTCTTCCACCGTCTTGAACGATGATATGTCGACGCCAGTGTACTCCTTGATGGCGTCGTGCATCGTGACCCTCCGCCAGGGCCTCGAGAAGTCCAGGACCTTGTCCCCGTACTTGACCTTCTCCGACCCGACGATGTGCATCGCCGTGTCGTACAGGAGGCCCTCGGTGAGGTCCATGATGTCCTCGTAATCCGCGTACGCCTGATACAGCTCCAGCGAGGTGTACTCGGGGTAGTGCTCCCTGTCGACGTCCTCGTTCCTGAAGTTCTTCCCGATCTCGAATACCTTCTCCAGGTTGCCCACTATGCATCTCTTGTGGTACAGCTCGGGCGCTATCCTGAGGTAGAGGTCCATGTCCAGGTAGTTGTGGTGCGTGACGAACGGCCTCGCCAGGGCGCCCCCGTAGAGCGGCTGCAGTATAGGCGTCTCGACCTCGAGGAAGCCGCGCCGGGTCAGCCAATCCCTCATGAACGAGGTCATCCTGCTCCTGTCGACGAACCTCTTCCTGACATCGTCGTTGATCGCGAGGTCGAGGTACCTCTGCCTGTACCTCGTCTGGACGTCCTGCAGCCCGTGGAACCTCTCGGGGAAGGGCGTGAGCGCCTTCGAGAGCACCTCGATGTCCTTGGCCCACACGGTGACCTCGCCCATCTTGGTCCTGAAGACATTGCCCCTGACGCCGATGATGTCCCCCCGGTCGAGGGACGAGAACGTGGCCCAGTTCTCCTGGCCCACGTCGTCGAGCTTGAAGTAGAGCTGCACCTTGCCGTCCCTGTCCACGAGGTCGGCGAACCCGGCCTTCCCGTGCATACGCAGCGCCATCACCCTGCCGGCGACGGACACCTCCTTGTCGCTCTTCTCAGATCCCGCGCCCGCGAACTCGCTCTTGATCGAGGCGGTGTCATGGGTCCGCGCGAACGAGTACTTCTCGTAAGGGTTCAACCCTCTGCTCTTGAGGGCCTCAAGCTTGTTCCTCATCAGGCCCCTCAGGTCGCTCTCCTCTTCAGCCATCAGGCATCCCCCTCACAGGGTGCGTTCTCATATCCAAAGGGCCTACTTAAAAGTAAGCGGGCCCCGGGCCCGGCGCACGACTCCTCCTCGCTATCTCTCACACTCATGCATAACCACTCTCGTTCGGGACGCGCGGCCAGCGCTCGCGTGCCCCGCTAACCCTTCTTCTCCCTGGCGGCCTCTGATATGGCCGCTAGGAGCTCCTCTATCCTGAAGGGTTTGAGCAGGAAACCCTTGGCGCCCGCCGCCAGCGCCTCCTTCTCTATGTGGAGGTCGGCGCTGCCGAAGAATATCTGCGCCTCGGGGTTCATCCTCAGGATCTCCTGGGTCGCGCTCACGCCGTCCTTGATGGGCATCCTCTGGTCCATGATGATGACGACGGGCTTCTCCCTCATCTCCTTGTACTTCCTCACGGCCTCTTCGCCGTCGGAGGCGATGTCAACGACCGTGTGACCGTTGGCCTCGAGTATGTCTTTGTAGAGGTCGACGATGAACTTCTCATCGTCGACAAGGAACACGGTAGCTATAGTACAACCTCCAACTCCGTCTCTCCGAACTTCGGCCCAGGCCTCATCCGCCTAGATGACGCCGCGGGGCGACTTCATCCAGCCAGAAGGGAATCTGTCAATTATCCTGTAGGTTATATAATGGTTTTCCTCGGGCTAGAGGCGCCTGGAAGTCTTGCGGGGCGGCCCCTGCCAGGGTCGTAAAGGCTTATATACGAAGACCTTCAATAGGCTTCTCCGAAGCCTATGGCGAAGAACAAGAAAGGCGAGGGGTTCCACTCCGCGGCCGGACTCATCAGGTACTTCGACTCAGAGGACGACAAGGCCCTGAAGATCAACCCGTGGTTCGTGGTCGCCATGTGCATCACCGCGTCTGTCATAGTCATAGTCCTCGGCTCGTTGTACCCGACCTGAGCGCCGCCCTGGATGTACAGATGTGGTATCCAGCAGTCGTCCTTCTGACAAAATAACTATATACCGTGGCGGGTTTCGCTGGTCCGCTCGAGGCGCAAGGACATGGCTACAATGAGTGTCGTGTTTGGTTGTCTTCACGCGTGAGTACGCGATCGCCAGCCGGCGCCCTGGAGTCTTCTTCGTCGCACGCAAGTCCCCCAGCGGTACCGCCGCGGGGCCTGCGTCGTCGTGTCGGGAGATGGAACAGTGAACACACTCAGGATAGCGCTACCGAACAAGGGACGGTTGAACAGCAGCGCGGCCAGGCTAATGAACAGGATCGGCTTCCCGGTCCCGGACTCCAACAGCAGGACCCTGCTCGCTGAGTTCGGGAAGGGCAGGTATCAGGTGCTGATGGCGCGGGCCCAGGACATACCGGAGTTCGTCGAGATGGGCGCGGCGGACCTCGGCGTGACCGGTCTCGACCTCGTGATGGAGACGAGGAGGAATGTCAAGAGGCTCATGGACCTCGATTTCGGCAGATGTCGGCTCGTGGTCGCGGTGCCCGAGCAGTCCGACGTCAAGGACGCCTCACAGGTCCCGGACGGGTGCGCGGTCGCGACCTCCTTCCCGAACCTGACCAAGGAGTTCTTCGGCGGACTCGGGAAGAAGGTGTCCCCGGCGGAGGTGTCCGGGGCGACCGAGATCGCCCCCAGGATCGGCCTCGCCGATGTGATCGTGGACCTCACGGAGACAGGGTCCACGCTCAAGCTGAACCACCTGCGGGAGGTGGGCGTCGTGCTCGAGTCTGTCGCCGTCCTGATCGCCAACCCAAGGTCCGTCGAGGAGAAGCGGCTCAGGATAGAGGAGGTCACGAGCGCCTTCGAGAGCGTCATGAGCGCCTCGAAGAAGCGGTACATCATGGCCAACGTTCCGAAGGACAAGCTCCAGCAGCTGAACACGCTCGTCCCGGGCGTGTCGGGCCCCACCGTCATGAACATAATGGGCCGGGACGACCTGGTCGCCATACACGCGGTCACCAACGAGGACGAGGTGAACGGAGTCATCGCGATGCTGAAGAGCATAGGCGCCGCGGGGATCCTCGTCATGCCTATCGACAGGATGGTACTCTGACATGTTGACATACGACCTATCGGAGATGACCGCGGGCGATAAGGAGGGCCTGATCTCCAGGGCGGGGGTGGACCTGTCACGGCCCCTGGCCGTCGCGCGCGGGATAATCGACAGGGTCAGGGAAGGCGGGGACGACGAGCTCATGAGATGCGCCCGGGAGTTCGATTCGTTCTCCGGCCGGAGCCTGAGGGTGTCAAGAGCGGACGCGAAGGCGGCGAGGGCGCGGGTCCCGAAGGAGCTCCTCCGCGCGATGGGCGTGTGCAGGTCGCGTATCGAGGCCTTCCACTCCCGGCAACGGTTCGAGCCTTTCGAGTACAGGGACGGGGTCGGCCTGTTCGGGCAGAAGGTCGTCCCGTTGGACAGGGTCGGCGTCTACGTGCCCGGGGGCAGCGCGAGCTACGCATCCTCGGTACTGATGGCGTGCGTGCCCGCGCGCGTCGCTGGAGTGAAGGAGATAGTCGTCTGCACCCCCGCCAAGGACGTAGGTGTCGGCGACGCCGTGCTGGCCGCCGCGGACATGTGCTCGGTGGACGAGATATACTCCGTCGGAGGGGCGCAGGCGGTGGCCGCGATGGCCTACGGGACCGAATCCATACGTCCGGTCCAGAAGATCGTCGGTCCGGGGGGCGCGGTCGTGTCTGCGGCTAAGCTGCTCGTTAGGAACGACTGCGAGATAGATTTCCTC
>JBFXGF010000083.1:0-6037 GCA_050178275.1 Thermoplasmata archaeon
GGTCGCCTCGCCCGTCATGCCGGTCCTGCCGACGACCTCCCCGACCGTCGCGGGTATGCTGTCGTTGTCAGCCATCTAGGCCACCTACTTCTTCAGATCCTTCAGCTTCTCTGACAGCACGTCCATCGCGGGCTTTCCCTTCGACGCGTCGAGGACCGCCACGGCGGCCGTGGGCTTCTCGAGGCCGCACGCGTTCCCCAGCTCCGCCTTGCTCGGGACGAACGCGTATGGCACGTTCTTCTCCTCGCACAGCGCTGGCATGTGCATCAGTATCTCCGGCGGGGAGACGTCCTCGGCCATGACGACCATCTGGGCCTCTCCGCGCTCGACGAGCTTCGTTACCTCGTTCGTGCCTCTCCTCAGCTTCCCGCCGTCCCGGGCGAGCTCGACGATCTCATACGCCTTGTCTGAGAGCTCCTTCGGAGTCTCGAACTTAACATACACTGGCTTAGCCAATTCAATACCTCCTTCGGGTGCTTCCGCACCTTCATCATTCATGGGCCCTTCGCGAAAAGAGCAAGGTGATTAATGGCTCGTCCTATAAAAGGGTTACTGAGCGCGTCGGTCCCGCGGGCCCGCGTGGCAGACATGGCCCTCCCAGGCACGGAGGAAATATATCGCCGCGGGCCATCCCCCCACGGGGTCATCATGACCGGGTCGAACATGCATTTCCAGCCCCTCGGGAGGAAGACGCCCTCCGAGAACGGCAAGACGGTCCTGGAGCTAGCCAGGGACGCCGGGGTCTCGATAGAGTCGGTCTGCGGCTCCGCGGGCAAGTGCGGGAAGTGCAAGGTCATCGTGAGGTCCGGGTCCGCCAACCTCTCCCCGCCGAGCCCGGGCGAGGTGAAGCTCCTCGGGGACAAGGCCGTCCAGGCGGGCGCCAGGCTCGCCTGCCAGGCGAAGGTCGTCTCGGAAGGCGATGTCGTGGTGGAGGTGCCCGAGGGTAGCCGGAGGGGGCACCACAGGCTGCTAGCCGCGGGGGAAGAGCGCGCGACCAAGTTGATGCCCGCGATGACGAAGACGCTGGTGGGACTGCCGCCGGCCACGCTCGCGGACATGCGCGCGGACGATGACAGGTTCCTCGAGGAGCTCCAGAGGCTCGCCATGGGCTCGTCGAGGATGTCCCCCGGGGCCCACAAGTCGCTTCCCGGGGCCCTGAGGGACGGGTCCTGGTCGGTCACCGCCACGCTCTTCAGGGGCAGGGAGGTCGTCAGGGTCGACCCAGGGGACACGACCAAGGAGCTGTTCGGGGTCGCGGCCGACATCGGCACGACCAAGGTCGTCGCCTACCTGATAGACCTCACGTCCGGGAGGACCGTCGCGACCGAGAGCATGCCGAACCCGCAGATACCGTTCGGGGAGGACGTGATGTCCAGGATAACCTACTCGACGAGAACCCCTGACGGGAACGAGCAGCTCCAGAAGGTCATCATAGAGGGCTTGAACTCGCTCATATCGAAGCTCTCCGTCTCATCCGGCGTGCCGACGGAGAACATGCTCGAGGTCGTCGTCGTGGGGAACACGGCGATGCACCACCTGTTCTTCGGCATACCGGCGAAGCACCTGGCGACCGCGCCCTACGCCCCGGCCGTGCGCACGTCCCTGGTCTACGACGCTGGCCACATGGGCCTCGACATCTACCCGTTCGGGAAGGTGTCCTCCCTGCCCAACGTCGCTGGGTTCGTGGGCGCGGACGCGGTCGCGGGCCTGGTTTCCAGCGGATTGTACAGGGACAAAGACATCGGCATGATGATCGACATAGGCACGAACACGGAGATCATCGCGGGGAACAGGGACAGGCTCGTCAGCTGCTCGTGCGCCTCCGGGCCGGCGTTCGAGGGGGCGCACATCAGGTATGGCATGAGGGCATCCACGGGAGCGATCGAGCGCGTGTGGATAGACCCCGCGTCCAGGGAAGTGAAGGTGAGGACGGTCGACGACGGACGCCCGAGGGGCATATGCGGCTCCGGGATAGTCGACGCCATCGCGGAGATGTTCAAGAGCGGGATAGTCAGTCCGTCCGGGAGGATCGTGGCGGACGGGAAGGACAAGCGGGTCAGGAAGGGCCGCGACGGGACGCTCGAGTACGTCCTTGCGTGGGGAGAGGACTCGGAGAATGGCGACGACGTCGCGGTCGCCCAGCACGACGTGGAGGAGATACAGCTAGCGAAGGCGGCCATATTCACCGGGGTGTATGTGCTCATGAGGAGGCTGGGGGTCAAGTGCCGCGACCTCCGCCGCGTTTACGCCGCGGGCGCGTTCGGCACGTACGTCGACGCTACTAGCGCGATAACGATAGGCATGTACCCGGACGTCCCAGTGGACCGCATCAGGTTCATCGGGAACGCGGCCGGCTCCGGGGCCCGCATGGCACTCAAGTCGACCCGGGTGAGGGACCTCGCGGAGAGGCTGTCCAAGCGGGTGGAGTATGTCGAGCTCGCGGCCGAGAAGGACTTCCAGCAGGAGTTCGCGAAGGCGATGTTCCTCCCGCACCGGGACGCCTCTAGGTTCCCGTCGGTGAAGGCGGGGAAGGGCTGACTGGACCCCCTTCCCGAGGCACATATTAAATAAGGTCTGAGCAATCGCAGGTCTGCGGACCTGCTTGTTTTCCGGGAAGGCCCGTGGTGTACGTGGAATAATGAAGGCAATGATGCTTGGAGTGGGAGCAGTGGGCTCCGTCACCGCCGAGATACTCGCGAACTCTGAGGAGTTCGACAAAGTGATCCTCGCGGACCTCAACCTCGACAGGGCGAGGAGGACGGAGAAGAAGATCTCGAACGACAAAGTGGCCGTACAGAAGGTCGACGCGTCTGACGTCGACAGCATGGTCAAGGCGTTCAAGGGGGTCGACATCATCCTGAACGGCGTGATCCCGAGGTTCAACCTCCGGATCATGGACGCGTGCGTGAAGGCGAACGCGAACTACGCCGACATGGCGTGGGACATAGCCCCCGACACGACCAAGCCAGGGCAGGTCATCAAAGAGACACCCGCGTGGAACCAGCTCCGGAGGGACGCGGAGTGGAAGAAGGCGGGCCTGACGGGCATGACCGGGCTCGGCTGCGACCCTGGACTCTCGAACATATTCGCGAGGATGGGAGCGGACAGGCTCGACCGCGTCCGCAAGATTTTCGTCAGGGACGGCGACAACGGCCAGGTCGAAGGACACAAGTTCGCCCCGCTGTGGTCCCCCGAGACGCTGATCGAGGAGGTGCTGATGCCAGCGACCGTATACTCGGATGGCCAGTACAGGAAGCTCCCCCCGTTCAGCGGAAAGGAGAACTTCGAGTTCCCTGAGCCGGTCGGCACTCTCCCGATATACAACGTGGACCACGAGGAGGCCGAGACGCTCCCGACGTTCATAGGCGAGGTGCTCGGCAAGGGTTGCGACTACTGCGACTTCAAGATAGCGCTGGACGACTCGTACGTCGAGGCGATCCAGATGCTGGGGATGCTGGGACTGGACAGCCCGACCAAGATAGACGTGAAGGGCGCCAAGGTCGCCCCGAGGGATGTCGTCGCGGCGTGCCTGCCGGACCCGTCGACGCTGGGGGAGCGCGCCAAGGGCGACTGCGCCATAGGCACAATCACGAAGGGCTTCAAGGACGGCCAGGAGGTCAGCTACTACATATGGATCCAGCTGAACCACCAGCAGACCTTCAAGAAGTACGGCCACAGCGCCACGGGTTACTCCGTCGGGGCGCCGTTGGCCATAGCCGCGATGCTGTTCGCCCAGGGCAAGATCTCGCAGAAGGGCGTGTTCCCTCCGGAGATGCTTGACCCGGAGCCGTGGCCCGCGATGCTCAAGAAATACGGGATGCCGGTGCACACCCTCGAGCAGAGGTACTACTGAGCGCTCGGATGTCTCGACGGCCACCCCCGGACCCAGCCTAGTGGGGGACTCATCTGGTTAGCGGATGCGAGGTTTTTATCTAGGCGCTAGCCGCTTCCTTTCCGGGGGCCCCCGGTCCAACGCCCGGGGGGTTAGGAGGTATTTGAGAGAATGAAGGCAATGGTCCTAGGAGTCGGGGCCATCGGCTCGGTCGTGGCCGAGGTCCTCGCCAACTCGGAGGAGTTCGACAAGGTGGTGCTCGGGGCGAGGAACCCCGAGAAGGGAAAGAGACTGCAGAAGAAGATATCGCGAGACAAGGTGACCGTCAAGAGGCTGGACGCGTCTGACGTGACGGCGATGGCGAAGGCCTTCAAGGGCCTGGACCTCGTGTGCAACCTGGCGATACCGAGATACAACTTCGCCATCATGAGCGCGTGCGAGAAGGCGAGGGTGAACTACCTGGACACCGCCTGGGACATCGCCCTGGACAAGACGAAGCCCGGGAAGATCATCAGACCGGCCCCGCCGTCTTTCCTGTACTTGAAGAAGGACAATGCCTGGAAGAAGATGGGGCTGACTGGGATGATGGGCATAGGCTGCGACCCCGGCCTGACGAACCTGTTCGCCAGGAAGGCCGCGGACAAGCTGGACCGCGTGAGGGAGATACTGGTCAGGGACGGCGACAACGGGTATGTCGAGGGATACGACTTCGCCCCGCTCTGGTCCCCTGAGACGCTCATCGAGGAGGTGCTGATGCCAGCCACCTACTACTCGGATGGGCACTACAGGAAGTTCGGGTCCTTCGAGAACAAGGAGATATACGACTTCCCGGACGGCGTCGGCAAGATACCGATCTACAACGTCGACCACGAGGAGGCGGAGACCCTGCCGACGTACATCGGCAAGGTGCTCGGGAAGGGGTGCGACTATTGCGACTTCAAGATCGCGCTCGGGGACGAGTACGTCGACGCCATCAAGATGATCGGGAAGCTCGGGCTGTCCAACCCGAACAAGGTCAAGGTGAAGGACGTGATGGTCGCGCCCAGGGATGTCGTGAACGCCGTCCTGCCCGACCCGTCCCAGCTGGGGCACCTGTCGAAGGGGCAGTGCGCGATAGGCACGGTCACGCGCGGGCTCAAGGACGGCAGGGAGACCGGGTACTACATGTGGACCTCACTGGACCACAGCAAGGTATACAAGAAGTGGAACAACAGCGCCACCGCCTGGTCCGTCGGGGTGCCGGCGGCCATCTCCGCGATACTCTTCGCGCAGGGCAAGGTCGGCCAGAAGGGCGTCTTCCCCCCGGAGATGATGGACCCGGACCCGTTCATCAAGATGCTGCCGAAGTACGGGATGAACTACAACGAGAAGAAACTGTGACGAACCAAGGGGGCCCAGAGGGGCCTCCGAAGGCTCCTCGGGCCCATCCACCAGGTTCCTGCCGCCCCGTCCACGTGACCTCGGAGAGAAGGTCGTCACGGATACCGTGAGGGGTGGACGAGGACGCACGCCAGTGGCTGGTTAATATAGTCCCTGAGCATAACGACGCAGCATGGCCGAAGGGGACGACCGCATCAGGAGATTCTACTTCTTCAGGGCGCTCACGTCGTTCTCTCTCTGGATCCCCTTCTGGACGCTCTGGGTGTACAAGAACCTGGACAGCCTCTTCCTGCTCACGGCGGTCGACACCGCGTTCTGGGCGACCATGGTCATGGTCCAGGTCCCCGCGGGCCTGCTCGGGGACAAGTACGGGAGGAAGACCGTCCTGTTCATCGGGGAGGCGCTTTTCGCGGTGGGCGTCCTCTCGTTCGGGTTCAGCACCGAGTTCGAGCAGTACTTCATCTCCAACATCGTGTGGGCCATCGGCGCGTGCTTCATAGTGAGCGGTGATACCCCGTTCGTCTACGACACGCTCCTCGAGCTCGACCGTGGCAGCGAGTTCACCAGGGTCATGGGCACGGCGAACGCGGTCCAGTACCTCATGAACGCCTTCGCCTGCGTTGTCGGCGGGATAATAGTCACGGTCACGAACAGGGTCGAGCTCACCCTCATAGTCGCGTCGCTGGTAGGCCTCATGGGGTCCTTCACGGTCGCGTTCCTCAGGGAGCCGATGGTCCCCCGCGAGTTCATGAAATCCTACAGGGCCCAGCTCGGGACCGGGGTCAAGCAGGTCCTCAAGTCGAGGGCGATCATGATACTCATCTC
>JBFXGF010000084.1:0-6025 GCA_050178275.1 Thermoplasmata archaeon
GAGCTGAGCGAGGCGCCCACGAAGATGGGGTACGGACCGTCGATCACGACCTACGACTCCTCGATGATACCCAACCAGGAACTGCTGGAGTTCGTCCTGGGGGTCGCGAACAAGGCGAAGATACCCTACCAGCTGTCCCAGATAGCCAGGGGAGGCACGGACGCGGGGATCATACACATATCCAACGCCGGCTGCCCCAGCCTGGTGATAGGCGTGCCCACGAGGCACATACACGCCCACGCGGGCCTGCTGAGCCTGACGGACGCGGAGAACGCCATCAAGCTGCTGGTCGAGGTCGTGAAGAAGCTCGACAAGAAGACCGCGGACGGCTTCACGGCCATCTGAGGCGCGTGACACGATGGCGGGAGTCCTCGACCCTGTCCTGCACAAGGAACTCGGCGAGGCGAAGGCCGCGCTGGCCAGGCACGGGATCGTGATACTGAGGAGTGTCGAGAACGAGCTCGAGCCGGCGATCATGGTCGCCGTCAGGGACTCGCTCGCGTCCTCCCCCGGGAAACTCAGGGCCATGAGCGACTCCGAGCTCGACAGGTTCATGGACAAGGCGAGGGGCGCGGCCGCGAAGTCCGCGAAAGAGCTCTCGGTGCTGCACACCCACCTGCTCGCGAAGCTGGGGACGGAGTACATAGTCGACCTCGTGGACGAACTCGACGGCATCGACCAGCTGTTCAGGTGGGAGAGGATAGCCAAAGTCTCCGAGCCCGTCGACGCGCTGCTCGAGGGCAAGGGGTTCAGGCCCGTGTCGCTCTCCGGCCCCGCGGAGGTGTCTGACGCCTTCGCCTTGGAGCTTGGGCAGAAGTGGCCGTCGGCCCTCAAGAGGTTCAGGTCGCTGGCCGAAGACGCCGCCAAGGTCCTCAGGGAAGAGGGCGCGCGGAGCAAGGCGGCCAGGCCGAAGACCGCGAGACGCAAGAAGAGGTGATACGCATGGCGGTACTCTCTGACGCCGACATTGTGGCGAGGGTCAAGTCCGGTTCCCTCGGGATCGGCTCGTTCACCGAGGGCAACCTCACGCCGAACGGGTACGACGTGACGGTCGCCGAGGTGTGGATGCCGTCCTCGGACACTAGCGTCAAGAAAGGGGTCGCCCGCGTGCCTGGAGGCGCGTGGTTCACGATAGGCACCCTGGAGTACCTCGAGCTGCCGTCGGACCTCGTCGGGGAGATATGGATCAGGACCAGCTGGGTGAGGAAGGGCATATTGTCCTCTTTTGGGAGAATAGACGCTGGATTCCACGGAAACCTGACCTTTTCCGCTTTGAACGCGTCGCAGAAGCCGGTCGAGATACCGATAGGCGACAGGTTCGCGCAGGTCGTGTTCGAGGAGCTCAAGTCGCCGCCCCTGAAGACCTACAGGGAGAGGTCCGGCAACTACCAGGGACAGAGAGGCATAACGCTCGAGCCCGTCAGTCAGATGAAGGACAGGTCGAAGGCGTAGAAGCTCATCGTCGGGCTGTAGCTCTTGACCTTGCGCCGGCCCAGCTCCCTGATCACCCTTCCCTACTTGACGGCGGCATCCGCGATCTTGCCGAACTCCGAATCGAGGTCCGCGTCCTCCATGATCTCGTAGAAGTGTATCACGCCCCCCGGCTTCAGGGCGGAGATCGCCTCCGGCAGGAAGTCCTTCGCGTCGTGCGGGAGGTTCATGATGATCCTGTCCGCTGGCTCCAGCTTCGACACCTCCTCCCTGGCGTCCCCGAGTATCGGCTCCACGGTGGTGACCTTGTTGAGCGCCGTGTTCTCCTTCATGTACCTGATGGCCTCGGGGTTCGTGTCTATCGCGTAGACGACCTTCGGTTTACGCGTCTTCGCGATCATGATCGAGAACGGCCCTATCCCCGCGAACATGTCGATGACGACCTCCCCTGGCTGGACCTGCCGCGCGACGATGTCGCGCTCGGTCGCCAGCCTCGGCGAGAAGAACACGGTCTTGACATCCATCCTGAAAACGAGCCCGTGCTCCTTGTGCGTCGTCTCCGTGGTGTCGTCCCCGGCCACGACCCTCAGGTCCCGGGTCCTGTACTCCTCCTTCACGCCCGCGTCCACGCACACGGTCCTCACCGCGCCCTGGACGGTCATGATGGCTTTCCCGATCTGCTCCGCGTGCGGGAGCACCTCCTCGTCCATCTTCACGATGGCGACCGAGCCGAGGACGTCGTACGACGACGGCAGCTGGGACCTCAGCCCGTTCGGGACGTCCACGAGCACCCGGTAATCCCTCACCTGCTCCTGGAGCTCGTCGAACGCCATCGTCTCGAGCGGGTACCCGAGGTCGACCCTCTGCGTGACTGGGAGGTAGACGTTCTTCGCGTCGGACCTGACCTGGAGCCCCTTCCTGAGGACGCCCTTCTCCATGAGCCTCTTGCGGATGGGCTCGGCCTTCTTCCTCGGAACCACCACGCAGAGCGAATCCATCAAGGGCCTATCGGCATCCTCGATAGATAACCCAATCGGACGGGCGCGCCGACGCTGGGCCCGGCGCCGGCCGACCCTAGTCGTCCTCTCTCAGGGGGACGCCCAGCCCGGACATCTTCCTCTTGTAGTCCCTGATGACCCTCATGTACTCCTTGCTCGGGCGCCTGGTCTCCGGGTCCCAGCAGTCGTAGAGCATCTTGCCGAGTGGAGGGTCCGCGAGCCGCTTCTCGTACGTCGGGACGAGTTTCAGGACCAGCTGGTTCGCGTCCGCAAGGCTCATGCCCGCGACCGCGTGCCCCACCTGGGCGGAGATCCTCGGCTCGACCGGGGTCGTCCTGTCCTCCTGCTTGTTGGACGCGACCCCGAGGGACTCGATGTGCATGCCCGACGTGACCGCGGCGGTCACTGAGGCGGTGGTCTCGTACAGGCACATAGGGGTGCAAGGCCCGGCGGATGTGTAGTTGAGGTTGACCGTCAGCAGATGGGTGTTCCTGGACACCGCCTGGCCCGTGACGCTTATCAGCCACAGGAGCTCCCTGCAGCTACTGGACACGTACCTCAGGTGCAGCGGGAACGGCAGCAGCCAGCTCGACTGATAGGTGAGCACGCCCATCATGTGGTGGGCGACGGTCGAGACGGTGGTGCCCTCAGGTCCGCCAGCGTACCCGCCCATCATCGGCCCGAAGCACATGCCTATGGCGCCTCCGAGGCCGAGGACGGCCGTGACCTTGTTCAGCCTCGCGAAGTCGACCTTCATCGGGTCCATGCAGCATATCATGTACCCGTCCGACTGGCGCAGGCCGTACTTGGGGTGTAGGGCGCCCGCGAGCGCTATGTCCGACTCGGCGGTCGACAGGGTGTTCATGACCGGGATGCCCTGGCGTCCCACGCGGTTGCAGGCCTCCCTGAACATGACCGCGTTCCTCTGTGCCCCGAGGACCTCGAGCGGGGACGCCGGTCTGATCCTCATGCCGCCCACCCTCGTGAGCGCGGGGGTCGTGATCGCGTCCGTCTCCGGTATCTCCGCGTAACCCTCGACCAGCGTCAGGAACGACCTGTCGCTGGAGCACGCCCCGCCCCCGGCGCCCAGGAGGCACCACGGTGGGGTCTTGTCCCCTACGCGCCTGGTCTTCATCAGCCTCCGGTCCATCCCCTCCCCGAACCAGAGCTCGCTCGGCGCGAACTCGAGGGCGTTCCTGACCTCCCTCTCCGTGTATGATATGACCCTGTTGGTGTTCGTGCAGTAGGCGCCAACGTCGACCACGAGGTCGAACGCCGCCTTGAACACGTCGTCCGCGAGCGACGGGTCGTCCGGGATGGGCGTCGCGGGGTCGAACTTGATGTCGTACTCCTTCACCTTCTCGGCGACCTTGCTCGCGAACAGCCTGAGCTGGTAGTCCGTCTCGCTCATCGGCTTGCCGTCGAGGGCCTTCTGCATCACATCGAGTATCTGTACCATCAGCGTCACCGCCCCTTCGCGAACTTGGCCGAGAGCTTGACGGCCGCGACGGCGTCCTTGCCCCAGCCGTCCGCGCCTATCTCCTTGGCCCACTCCTGCGTCGTCGGTCCCCCTCCGACCAGGAACGCGCGCTTCCTCCTCTCCCCAGAGGCGGTCAGGTAGTCCACGATGTCCTTCTGTGAGCCTATCGTGCTCGACATCAGCGCCGACGCCCCTATCACCCTCGCGCCCTTCGACCTCGCCTCGTCCACGAACACCGATGTCTTGACATTCACGCCCAGGTCCACCACGTCGAACCCGCCCGCCATGAGCAGGCTCGACACGATGTTCTTGCCGATCTCATGCACGTCCCCCTGGACCGTCCCTATGACGACCGTGGCCTTCGAGGTCTTCTGCCCCTTCGGCACGAGCGGCAGCAACAGGTCGAGCGCGGACTTCATGGCGTCCCCCGCGAGCATCAGCTCGGGGAGGTAGATCTCCATCTTCTCGAACTTCTCGCCCACCTGCTCGATGGCGGGCACCAGACCCTTCTCTATGGCCTGCAAAGGATCCACCTTGGCGTTGATGGCGGCCTTCGCAGCAGACACCGCAGCGGCGGAATCGCACTTCAGAATCGAGTCCTGCAGCTGCTTCATTACCTTGTCAGCGCTCAAAGACACTTCCCTCCTAGAGACGAATGGCCGCTCCCCACGAGCGGCGGACAGTCCCCGGGGGTGGAATGGTCTAGGCATTTAATACGCTATTCAGGAACCCTTAAGACAGTTTCCCCCGGACCTGAGGCGGGAGAAGAAGAAAAGTAAATCAACCATGGAGGGGTTCGTGGCGCCGTGAGCGAGGCGCGGGGTCGGCTGGTGTTCGTCGGGCTGGGACTCGACGACGAGCGGGGCTTGACGTTGAGGGGCCTGGAGGAAGCGAGGGCGGCCGATGTCGTCTTCGCTGAGTTCTACACATCGGCGCTCAGACAAGGCTCGGTCGAGCGGCTAGGAAAGGTCCTGGGCAAGGACATCAGGGTCTTGGACAGACGCCAGGTCGAGGACGCGAAGACGATCCTCGACGCTTGCGTCGGGAACAGGGTCGTACTGCTCGTGGCCGGGGACCCCATGACCGCGACCACGCATGTGGACTTGAGGATCAGGGCGCACATGGCGGGCATCGAGACCTCCGTCGTGCACGGGCCCTCCGTGTTCACGTCCGTCGCAGGGCTCCTCGGGCTACAGCACTACAAGTTCGGCAGGACGACGACACTGCCCTTCCCCCAGGAGGGATTCGCGCCCACCAGCCCGTACGAGGTCGTGTGCGAGAACAACGGCAGGGGCCTACACACGCTCGTCCTCTTGGACATAGACGCGGACAGCTCGCGGTACATGACCGCGAACGAGGGGCTCCGCCTTCTGCTGGACATGGAGCGGAGAGCGTCCAAGGGCGTCGTCACGATGGACACGGTCGTGGGGGTCGTCGCGAGGGCGGGGTCCGAAGACGCCGTGGTCATGGCGGGGCCCGTGTCGAGGCTGCTCGACGCCGAGTTCGGGCCGCCGCTGCACTCGATAGTGGTTCCGGGGAAGCTTCACTTCATGGAAGAGGAAGCGCTGAGGGCCTTCGCCGGGCTGAAGTGAGCGCACGCGCTTGACCGTGGCCAAACATTGTCCGGGCCCCGTCCTGAAACACCACTCCTTTGTCCGCCGGGGCGCAAGATTCATCACTTCTCACGCGATGACGAGGGGACGTGGTGCCGATGCAAGTATTGGACGCTATCAAGAACAGACGGTCTGTGAGGAAGTACTCGACCGACGCGGTCCCGGAAGACATCCTGCTCAGGGTCCTGGAAGCGGGAAGGATTGCGCCGTCCGCGAACAACACCCAGCCCTGGCATTTCGTCGTGGTCACCGACCCGAATGTGCGGAAGGCGCTGTCGGGCGGTAAATACGCCACCTTCCTCCAGGAATGCCCTGTCGTCATAATCGGGTGCGGGGACAAGGAGAGATCGCCTGAATGGCACTCAGTCGATGTCACCATCGCCCTACAGAACATGGTGACCCAGGCGACGGCCGAGGGGCTCGGGACCTGCTGGATTGGGAGCTTCTACGAGGACAAGGTCAAAGAGGCCGTCGACGTCCCGGACAAGTACTCGGTAGATCGG
>JBFXGF010000085.1:0-5997 GCA_050178275.1 Thermoplasmata archaeon
GCCAGGTCCGCCTGGGGCCAGCTGGGCTTCAAACCGCACATGATCATGAAGCGGCTCGACCTCGACAAGTACCCCGCGACCCGGATGCTCTCGGAGGAGCCCAAGGTCGTCAGGAAGAAGGTCGTGAGGAGGGCGGAGAAAGGGAGGAAAGGGAAGTAGTTTGAGGGGGCGCCCCTACTCGAGCGCCTTCTTGAGCCTGGCCATGCCCTCCTCGATGTTCTTCTTGCCCGTGGCGTAGGATATGCGCAGGTGCTGCTCGCCCGCGGCGCCGAAGGCCGACCCGCCCGTGAGGGCCACCTCGGCCTTTTCCATCAGGTGCAGGGCCATCTGCTCCGAGCTCATCCCGCCCTCGTACCTCGGGAACACGTAGAACGCGCCCTTGGGGGTGTCGCAGTGGAACTGGGGTATGTCCTTCATCAGCCTCATGATGAGGTCCCTGCGCTCGCTGAACTCCTTGACCATGGCGTTGACGCAGTCCTGCGGCTCTGTCAGCGCCGCGAGCCCGCCGTACTGCGCGAAGGTCGTGGCGTGCGTGATCGAGTGCTGCTGTATCATCCCTATGGCCTTGAACAGGGGCTTCGGCGCGACGAGCCAGCCCATCCTCCAGCCGGTCATGGCGTATGTCTTCGAGAAGCCGCTTATGGTTATCGTCCTGTCGAACATCCCGGGCTCGGCGCCGATGGAATGGTGCTTCAGGCCGTCGAACACGATCTTCTCGTACACCTCGTCCGAGAGCACGATCAGGTCGTGGTCCTTCGCGAGGTCCGCTATGCCCTTGATGTCCTCCCTGGTCGCGACCGAGCCGCACGGGTTCGACGGCGAGTTCAGGAGTATCATCTTCGTCTTCGGGGTGATGAGCTCGGCGACCGTCTCGGGCAGCACCCTGAACCCCGACTCCTCCTTCGTGACGGCGGGGACGACCCTGCCGCCCGCGAGGGTCGCGCACGGCTCGTAGCTGACCCAGGCGGGGTCCGGCATGATGACCTCCTCGCCCGGGTTCACCGTCGCCATGATCGTCATGAATATGGCCTGCTTCGTCGGCGTGACCATCACGTTCGACGAGTCGCACGGTATCCCGTTCTCCCCACTTGCCCTCTTCGCGATGGCTTCCCTGAGCGCCGGCAGCCCTGGCCCGTTCAGGTACCTCGTCTTACCCTCGTCCAACGCCTTCTTCGCCGCCTCGACTATGTGCTTCGGCGTGTCGAAGTCCGGCTCGCCGACGGTGAAGGAGATGATCTTCTTGCCCTCCGCCTTCTTCTGGCCGGCCAGCTCCTTCATCTTCATCGTCCCGGATTCCTTCACGTTCTTTATGCGGTCCGCGATCATTTTCATCGCCTGTCTCAGGGTCAGGCGGAACCGCAATATAAAGCATTGTCGTCCAGATTTTGGCATCGTCCCGCCCGCGAGTCCCGGGAACGCATAATCTATTATCCGCCGAAGGCGTTCGAACCCGTGATGGCCCTCAGGACAGGCAAGCTGCCCCCGGAACTCCTCAGGAGGATGCTGAGGCACGCGGGCGCCCCGGACGACAGGGTCCTCCTAGGCCCCAAGGTGGGCGAGGACGCGGCCCTGGTGAGGCTGGGGCCGTACACGCTCGTGCTCAAGACGGACCCGGTCACGTACGCCTCGGACATGATCGGCTGGTACGCCGTGAACGTGAACGCGAACGACGTGGCCACCAGGGGCGCGCAGCCCGCCTGGTTCCAGGCCGCCGTGCTCCTGCCCGTGGGCTCGGACGAGGCGCTCGTCGAGAGCATATTCTCGCAGATATCCGAGGCGGCGAAGGCTTTGGGCATCGCCGTGACCGGGGGGCACACCGAGGTCACCCCGGGCATAGACCGGCCGATCGTGGTCGGCGACATGCACGGGGTGCTCGTGGGCGGGAGCCCGGTACTCACGTCGGGGGCGGAGGAGGGAGACTCGCTCGTTCTGACCAAGGGCGCTGGCATCGAGGGCACGGCCCTGATCGCGAGGGAGAAGAGGGACGAGCTCCTGAAGGCGCTCGACAGGGAGCTGGTCGACCGCGCGGCCAACTACCTCACCGACCCTGGGCTGTCGGTCGTGCTCGAGGCGGGGGCCGCGCTCGAGTTCGGGGTCCACTCCATGCACGACCCCACGGAGGGCGGCGTGGCAATGGGCGTCCGCGAGATCGCCGAGGCCTCGGGGAGGTCGATCGAGCTCTGGGCGGACGAGGTGTTCGTCGGCCGTGAGACCGAGATGATATGCGCCCACTACGGGCTTGACCCGCTGGGCCTCCTGGGCTCCGGCGCGCTCCTGGCGGCCTTCAAGAAAGAGGACGCCTCGGCGTACGTGGCGGCCCTGGGCGCGATGGGCGTGAAAGCGAAGGTCGTGGGCAGGGTAGGCGGCCAAGGGTCCGGGTCCATGCTCGTCAGGGGCGGCGAGTCTACTCCGCTTTCTTCTTCCGAGCGGGACGAGGTTCTGAAGGTGCTTTAGCCTTAGCCTTCTTGGGAGCCTTGGGCGCCTTCGGCTTGAACGCGTCCGCGTGCTTCTCGGCCATATCGACCGCGCACAGGACCTTCGACGTGACTGTCCAGACCTTCATCATGCGGTCGCCGAGCGAGTACCGCTTCGGCTTCAGCTTGCTCAGGTCGGACCTGAACGTGCCCTTCGAGAAACCCCCGATGATGACGACGACCCTGTCCCCCTCGAGCCCGGCCATCTTCTCGGCCAGGGTCCCCGTCCTGTCGCCCGCGGTGTCCAGCACGACGACCTCGTCCGGCTTCAGCGCCGTCACGAGCGTCTCCAGGGTGACGCCGCGCCTCAGCTCCAGCAGGGCGTTCTCCGCGGACGGCACGACCTGCTGCTCGTAGAGCGTCTCGATCAGGCCGACGAACCTCGGGTAGTTGGGCGGGAGCCTCGTCTCGGGGTTCACCGCGATGACATCGTTGTTGCGCGTGTGCACGAATACCCGCATCCTGCCGTCCACGGACAAGTCCGAGTCGAGGCACAGCATCAGGAAGAAGTGCGCTATGTCCGGCCGGCCGCGCCTCTCGGACTCCCTGATCTTCCCGAACGCCGGGTGGTGGTGCGACGCGTCCAGGAGCATCTTCTCCGGGGCCTTGCCCCTCGCCCGGGCGTTGTTCAGCACGCACCTCTCGTTGGCTATCTCCGGCGGCACGAGCTCGAGCTCGGAGTCCGCCAGCACGAAGAAGAACTGCCTGCTCACGAGAGCACCTCCGGCAGCACGCCCCTGTCGCTCGCGCATCTGACCTCTTGGGCGATCCTGCGGCCGGTGGACAGGCCTGGTTCCAGCAGGTCCGAGTACGGCGACCCCGACACGAACGGGTTGGTGCCCGCGACTATCCTGGACGATATCTCGAACACCTTGATCCTGAGGTCGTCCGTCACGATGCTCTCGAGGCAGAACGGGCCGATCATGCCCCCGAACAGGTCGATGGACCGCTCGACGATCTTCTCGCCCAGGTCGAGCAGCTTCGGCAGGAGGGACTCCCTGACGACCACGGGTATGTTCCCCGTTACCACGAACGACGGCACCAGCCCGAGCTTCTTCAGCTCCTCCTGGGCCCCGAGCTTGTACATCTCGTCGATGTTGGACTCGTCCCTCCGGTCCATGCTGAGCAGCTCGAGCACGCCCTTCTTGAGCCTGTAACCCTCGGTCCTGATGGGCGAGTAGAAGAAATGGATGTAGTACCTGGTCCCGAGCACGTACTCCTGGATCGTGAACCTCTGGGAGCTGTCTATCCCGAGCTTGAAGTCCGGGTAGTCCTTCGCGATGAAGAACCCGCGGCCGCCCTTCGCGCCGTCGTACTTGACCAGCACCGGCCGGTCTATCATCTTCGGGTCCTCGATGATGTTCGGCATCTCGGCCCCGGCGGACACGAGCCACTTACGCTCCATCTCCCGGTTGCTCTCCCACTCGAGCACGCGCCTGTTGCCGAACGTGGGCACCGCGAGCTCCTCGAACTTCTTCGGGGTCATGTACTCGACGAAGGACCCGTGCGGGACGAGTATGACGTTCCGCGCGGCGAGGTCGTCCGTCATGTCGAGCAGGTCCAGGTACGAATCCACCTTCAGGAACTCGTCCGGCTTGCCCTTCGGGAACGCGTCATAGAACTTGGTGTGCTGCCCGACCGTGATGCCGAGGGTCCTGAAGCCCTCCTTGCGGGCGCCGTCGAAGATCTGCAGCGACGTGTGGGAGCATACGGTGGCTATGGTGAGCTTGTCCTTGTCGTAGCCCTCCACCATCTTGTCGATGCGTTCTTTTGGGACCATTACCTGCGATATCTGGTTGACCAATTTAAAGATTGTTGTCTACATCGTTTGCCAGTAAGGGCCTGGCGGGCCGGGCCTCACTTCCCCTTCTTGCCCTTTTGGAACACGTTCCGCTTCCTCTCGGTCGGGGTGTACGGGCAGGCCATCTGGCACTCGGTGCACATCACGCGGGTCTTGGGGCTCAGCTTCGGCTCGTACTTCGCCAGCAGGGGCCTCAGGTCCTTCGGCGGGTTGTCGAGCTCGCCCGCGCCCACGAGGCACCTGTCCGGGTCCACGGAGTACGCCTTCTCCAGGGCGCCCGCGGGACAGGCCCTGACGCACCGGGTGCACCTGCCGCACAGGTCCCTCTCGAGCGGCTCGTCCGGCGGGATCGGCGCGTCCGTCACGACCGTCCCGAACCTGAGCCACGGCCCGTGCTTCTCCGACACGATCAGCCCGTTCTTGCCGTAGCTCCCGAGCCCCGAGAGCATCGCGAGGCTCTTCAGGTGCACCAGCTCCGACGGGTACGTCGCGAGCCAGCCCTCGTTCCTGAGTATGGATATGATGTCCCTCGAGATTATGCTGAGCGGCAGGTAGCCCGGGTATGATATCACGCCGGACGAGCGGTGCACCTCGAGCTCGTCCGCGTCGTCCGCGGACGGTATCCCGAACACGACCGCGCTCCTGGCCGTTGGCATGCCCTTCCTGATGGGCTCGGTCCACCTGTTCACGGTGAACCCTATCTTCACCCTGGGGAGCGAGTCCGCCGCGTCCACGGACGCTATCCCGAACGCGACCGCGCCCCGTCTGGTGGCGGCGTCCTTCAGCCTGGAGCGGAGGTCCAAGGGAACGTTCCTCGGGGTCATCGACCCGTGTAATCCACGCCGCACCCGATAATGCTCACGGTCGACGATGCAATGATTATATCCCGGTAAGGGCTGGGGCATTCCCATGTCCAAGTTGGGGAGGAGGCTGCTCTCAGGGGTGAGCACGAACGTGCTCGTGCTCGGCGTGGTCAGCTTCCTCACCGACCTCAGCAGCGAGATGATCTACGCGGTCCTCCCGCTGTTCCTGGTCGGCATAGGCGCGACGGGGCTCCTGATAGGGCTGATAGAGGGGGCGGCGGAGACCACGGCCTCGCTCCTGAAGGTCGCCTCGGGGTGGTTCTCGGACAAGTACGACCGGCGCAAGCCGTTCATACTGGGCGGGTACGGCTCCAGCGCGCTCGTGAAACCCTTCCTCATCGTCGCGACGTCCCCCTGGCACGTCCTGGGGATACGCATAACCGAGAGGATAGGCAAGGGCGTCAGGAGCGCCCCCAGGGACGCGCTGGTCGCGGACTCGACCGCGAGCGAGTCGATGGGGAAGGCGTTCGGGTTCCACAAGGCCATGGACTCAGCCGGGGCGGTCGCCGGGGTCGTCGTGGCGCTGGCCCTGCTCGCCTGGGCCGCGTCCATGGAGGAGCTCGAGGCGTACAGGCTGATATTCCTGGTCGCGACCGTGCCCGCGTTCGCCGCGGTGCTCGTGATCCTCCTGCTCGTGAGGGAAAAGGATGGGACGCCGAAGGCCACCAAGGGGGCCTTCCTGCGGGACATGTCCAAGCTCGGCGCGGAGTTCTGGGTGCTCATGGCCGTCGTTGTCACGTTCTACGCGGGGGAGATAAGCTACGCGTTCTTCCTGCTGCAGGGGCAGGCCTCCGGGCTGTCCGATGCCGCCGTCATCACCCTATACCTGCTCTTCAACATCGTCTTCGTCCTCGTGGCC
>JBFXGF010000086.1:0-5982 GCA_050178275.1 Thermoplasmata archaeon
GTGCTCTTCCGATCTCCCAGGGAGGACCCGCCACAGGCCGCCACCACCTCGGCGGAGAACGACTCGTCCAAGTCCCTGAAGAGCCGAGCCTCCTCGATGAGGAGCGCGACCGCGACGGCCCTGTGCACGTCGACCTCCGTGAGGATGGAGGATGTGTTCAGACCGGTGTATGTCTGGACGCCGTATCCCTCGAGGGCCCTGAGCTGGGCCAGGGTAGTGAGCATGTAGCCCACCAGCCTGCCCATGTCGGAGAACTCCCCCTCGGACGCGGCCTCGAACGTCCTCAGCTTGGTCTCGAGGAACGGGAGGGCGGATATGACTGGCCTGTCGAAGGAGATGTCCTTCGAGAGAGACACTGACTCCGACTCGGCGACGACGGACAGGTTGCCCAAGGCCATGTAGTATGGGTTCGCGGTGGTCACTGCGAGTTCGTCCGTCGTCGGCGGGGGCATGCTCTCGTACTCCATCTCCGTGCCGTCCAGCTCGATGCTGGCGGCCTCCGGCTCTTCCGGGGGCATGACGTCCAGCGTCTGCTTCTCGAGGAAGAACAGCCCCCCTGACCAGTTGGACACGGACAGGGAGAAGCCGTTCTGCTCACGGGGGAACGTGTCGCCCACGTAGGCGCCCACGGCGGCGGAGAACTCCGAGGATATCCTCGTCTCGTTGACGGGGAACTCGTCCCACCTGGAGACGATCCCGTAGGCCTCCGCGCACGCGAGCAGGCTCACCTCGACGCGGACCTCCTCGATGGACGATTCCATGAGCGCGAGCAGCCTGTCGCGCTTGGCGCCCTCGGCCTCGTCCATCTCCTTCTTCGCGAAGTACGCGCCCGAGGCCGAGGCCAGAAAAAGCACGACCACGGCAACCACTGAGAAGGACACCTGGGCCCTCTCGTCTCCCGCGAGCCGCTTGAGCGGGCTCGCTCTGAAGCTCCCTTGAGGCATCGTTCCGAACACAGCCATCCTCGGAGCGGCGAGCGGGGTCGCGCATGTTCATCGTTACAGCTACATGCATGCTACGGGCGCGCGCGGCATCTGGCCTATGGTTAAATATGCCCGAGGCCATTCGAGTGTCGGATGGGATCAGTTGGGCACTGACGAGACCCTCCTGCTGATATTCGTCGCGTTCTTCGCGGCCAAGGTCGGCGGCGAGATCATGGAGAGGTTGAAGCTGCCCGCGGTCGTGGGCGAGCTCATGGCAGGGGTGGTGTTGGGCCCCTCGATCCTCAACCTCATCACGGAGGACCAGCCCTTCTTCGACGTGCTCGCGCAGCTCGGGGCGACCTTCCTCCTGTTCTCCGTTGGCATGGAGACGAAGCTGTCCGAGCTCAAGCGCGTGGGCATAGTGGCGACCTCGGTCGCAGTCCTGGGCGTCGTCACCCCGTTCGTCATGGGGTACTACGTGTCCGTCCTGCTGTTCATGTCGTCCGTGGAGGCGATGTTCGTGGGCGCCGCCCTGGTGGCGACGAGCGTGGGCATCACCGCCCGGGTGCTCCAGGACCTCGGGATGATAAACTCCACCGAGGCGAAGATCATACTCGGGGCGGCGATCGTGGACGACATCGTCGGCATGATCGTGCTCACAATCGTGTCGGGCACGGCGGCCGGGACACTCCAGACATTCGACATAGTCATCGTGGTGGCCGAGGCGTTGTGCTTCGTCGCCATAATCACCATCCTGGGCACCCGGATGGTCAGGTACGCGTCCGGGAAGAGGGAGGTGAGGGGCGACCGGATGGCGAACGGAGGCTGGGCCATACACTACCGCACCACGGCCTTCAAGAGGGACAGCTGGTTCGACAGGCTGGTCCAGAAGGAGGCGCCCTTCGTCATCATACTCATAGTCGTCTTCGGGCTCTCGGCCATGGCCTCGTATGTCGGCCTCGCGGCCATCATAGGCGCGTTCTTCGCCGGGCTCATATTCTCCGACACGAAGGACACCTACGAGCTCGAGCACAAGTTCGAGCCGCTGAACATCCTCCTGGTTCCCTTCTTCTTCGTCGTGATGGGGGCGAAGGTAGGCATCGCGAACCTGTGGGACGTCGTGCCGATGGCCATCGTCCTCACGGTCGTGGCCATCCTGAGCAAGCTGATCGGGTGCGGGCTCGGAGCCGCCAGACGCGGCGAGAGGACCGCCCTGATCGTCGGGGCCGGGATGGTCCCCAGGGGAGAGGTGGGCATCGTGGTGGCGATGATAGGGCTGAACATGGGCACGATAGGGCCCGACATATACTCGGTGATAGTGCTCGTGTCGATAGCGACGACGCTGTACGCCCCGTTCCTGATCAAGACCGTGATAAAGGCGGAGGCGAGGAAGGACAAGAGGTCCCGGGACAGGTTCAACTAGCGCCTGCTCTCGGTCATGACCTTGAGGAACTCCTCGATATGGGCCGCCAGGGCCTCGTTGTCCGTGTAGCCGCAGGCGGACAGGTCCGGGGCCGCGAGCAGGGCGGCCTTGCCGTCGCTCACCACGTCCGTCGCTATGAGCCCCTCCCTCCTGACCACCTCGACCCCCTTCGGGACCTTGACGAACGGACTGGTGATGATCCTTATCCGGACGCCCCTGGTGCCCGCCGCGGAGAACCGCTTCCGCAGGCGCCCGCTGAGGCCCGTTATCGAGGGGGACGACAGCACGAACGTGTGCTCGGTCCGGTCAAGCATCTCGCCTATCTTGTCGACCACGCGCTCCCTGCCCATGATCGTGTACACGAGCTGAGGGACGCCTCTCTCGGACAGTATGTTCTTCACGGAAGATATCTTCTCGAACGACTCGCGGACCTCGGCGACCGCGCGCGCGGCCAGCTCCGATGGTTCCGTGGGCGCGAAGGACCTGGGCCGCCCCTGCTTCGCCTGCGCGAAGCCTTTGACCTCGAGGGATTTCATCACCTTGTAGGCGGATGTCCTCGGAATCTGTGCCACCTCAGCTACAAGATTCGCGGTTCCTGAGCCCAGGGCGACCAGGGCGACATATCCCCTGGCCTCGTACTCCGACAGTCCCAGGCGGGTGAGCACGCTGGATATCCTCTGGTACTCCGCCAGCAGCTCGTCCGCGTCCAGGCCCAGCTTCGATATGACAGACTTCAGGTCCATTTGTAGCCGGATAAGCTACATAAGATTTAAATCAATGCCCTAAGAATTATCCTCAGGGAGTGGGAGAGACATGCTCACCAAGGATTCTGCGGTCCCGGTCGGCCTCCCGAAGAAGACGGGGAGCCTCTGCCCGGAGTGCCTGGCAGTGATCGAGGCAACGATACGCGAGGAGAATGGGAAGGTCGTCATAGAGAAGACCTGTCCGAAGCACGGCAGCTTCAAGGACGTCGTGTGGTCCGACGTGAACACCTATCTGAGGGTGGAGAAGTGGGCCAAGGACGGCGTGGGGGTCGTGAACCCGGCCATCCCGAAGGCGAAGCAATGCCCGTTCGACTGTGGCCTGTGCGACCTGCACCTCAGCCACACGGCGCTCGCGAACGTCGACCTCACCAACAGGTGCAACCTCAAGTGTCCCATATGCTTCGCGAACGCGAACGCGGCGGGATACGTCTACGAGCCCGAGTTCGAGACCCTCGTTGACATGCTCAAGATGCTGAGGGCCCAGAAACCCGTGCCCTGCCCGGCGGTCCAGTTCTCCGGGGGCGAGCCCACCATATACCCTAGGTTCTTCGACATCATCAAGGTGGCAAGGGACCTGGGTTTCGCGCAGGTGCAGGCCGCGACGAACGGGATCGAGTTCGCGAAGAGCATGGATTTCTGCAGGAAGGCCAGCGAGGCCGGCCTGAACACGCTCTATCTCCAGTTCGACGGGCTGCGCCCCGAGATATACGAGCGCGCCAGAGGGAAGAACCTCATGGACGTCAAGCAGAAGGTCATAGACAACTACAGGGCGGTCCCGAACCACCCGTCCGTTGTGCTCGTCCCCACGGTCGTGAAGGGGGTCAACGACGACCAGGTCTGGCCGATACTGGAGTACGCCATCAAGAACAACGACGTCATCAGGGGAGTCAACTACCAGCCCGTCGCGTTCACCGGGAGGATAACGACCGAGGAGCTCGAGAAGGGCAGGTACACGCTCACGGACCTGATACACGACATCGAGAGGCAGTCCGAGGGCAAGGTCAAGGCGACCGACTGGTACCCCGTCCCGACGGTCGCGTCGGTGTCCGAGCTGGTGAGCGCCATCGCCGGGAGGGACATGGTCACCTTCACGAACCACGCGCACTGCGGGCTGGCGACCTACCTGTTCGTGAAGGACGAGAACAACATCATCCCGCTGACGAGGTTCATAGAGGTGGACGACCTCTTCGCCGAGCTCTACCAGCTGGCGAAGAAGAGCAGCGGGAAGAAGGTCCAGACGTTCACGAAGCTGAAGGCCTTCAACCTGATCAAGAAGCACGTCAAGAAGGACGAGGTGCCGGACGGCATGAACACGATGGAGTTCCTCAACGTGCTCAAGAGGGTCTTCTCCGAGGACACGAAGAAGGGCCTCTCGAAGTTCAGCTGGAACATGATGTTCGTCGGCGCGATGCACTTCATGGACGCCTACAACTACGACATCGAGAGGGTCAAGAGGTGCAGCATCCACTACACGACGCCGGACATGAGGCTGATACCGTTCTGCGCGTATAACTCTGGCCCCACATACAGGACCAACGTTGAGAAGGAGTTCTCCGTGCCCCTCTCCGAGTGGCGGAAGAAGCACGGCGAGCAGTACACGTGAGGTGTTCCGCTTGAGGAAGGACAAGTTGGACGAGCTGGAAGTGGACATAGACAAGTGCATGCACTGCGGGGCGTGCGTCGGTTCGTGCCCTCAGAACGCGATCACCCTCAGGGAGGTCCTGATAGAGTTCGGGGACGCGTGCACCCTCTGCAAGAGATGCATAAAGGCGTGCCCGGTGGGCGCGATATCACTCGTGGAGGGCGACTGAGATGAAGCGCGATTACGACGTCGTCGTCGTCGGGGCGGGACCCGCAGGCTCGATGACCGCCAAGTGGGCCGCGAAGAAGGGCGCCAAGGTCCTGATGATCGAGAAGAGGCAGGAGATCGGCTCCCCCGTCAGGTGCGGGGAGGGCATATCGAGGGCGTGGCACGAGTCCGTCGGCCTCAAGCTGGACAAGAAGAGCGTCGCGTGGGAGGTCAAGGGCGCGAAGCTGGTGTCGCCGAACGGCTCCACGTTCTACCTCTCCGAGAAGATGGCCGGGGACGAGGTCGGGATAGTCATCGACAGGGTCTTCTTCGACAAGCTCCTGGCCAGGGACGCCATCAAGGCGGGCTCCGACCTGCAGCTCAAGACATCCGCCACGAAGCTGCTAAAGAGCGGAAACAAGGTCGTCGGCGTGCGGGTCAGGTCGATGGAGGGGACCAGGGACATAACCTGCGGCTGCGTCGTGGGCGCGGACGGGTTCGAGTCCCAGGTCGGCCGGTGGGCGGGCATAGACACCAGCCTCGCCCCGAGGGACATCACCAGCTGCTTCCAGTACAGGCTCACGAACATAGACCAGGACTTCGACTACTGCGAGTTCGTCCTGGGCAGCAAGGCCCCAGGTGGGTACATCTGGATATTCCCCAAGAACAAGGACACGGCCAACGTCGGGATAGGCATGCAGCTCACGAAGCTGAGCAAGCCCGCGGACGTGAAGAAGTACCTGGACAAGTTCATCCAGGGGGATCCGAGGCTGAGGAAGGGGAGGCCGCTCGAGCTCGTCAGCGGGGCGGTCTCCGTGTGCGCCCCGATCGAGAAGACCGTCGGCGACGGCATACTGCTGGTCGGCGACGCGGCCAGGATGATAGACCCGATCACGGGCGGCGGCATATCCAACTCGTGCAAGGCGGCCAAGGTCGCCGGGGAGGTCCTGGCGAGGTCCGCGAAGGAGAACGACTTCAGCGAGAGGGCCCTGACGAGGTACGAGAACGGGTGGAGGGACCTGCTCGAGAACCAGCTCTACAGGAACTGGCTCGCGAAGGAGAAGCTCGTGACCCTCAACGACG
>JBFXGF010000087.1:0-5979 GCA_050178275.1 Thermoplasmata archaeon
ACAGGCCGGGATGGAGGTCGAGGCCCCGATCGCGGAGGTCGAGCGACCCCCGGCGGAACCAGTCCGGCGCAGGGCGCCGGAGCCTGAGCCAGCCAGAGCGGCGCGCCGCGAGCCCGAAGCCGTCCCCGTCGAGGAGCCGGAGTCCAAGAAGGGCTTCGGCGGGTTCGGGTGGCTCAAGAAGCTCAAGAAAGGACCGGAGCCCCAGGAAGACCGAGCCGAACCTTCGCGGCCGAGCGCCCCTGTCACGACATATGAGGAGCAGACCAGGTTCGAAGAGCCCGAGCCAGAGGCGCGCGCGCCGCCGCCCACCCAACCATTCCAGGCGCGCAGAGAGCCCGCTCCCCCAGGGTCGAAGGACAAGGGCAAGGAGCTCGCCCGCATGGTCGCCGAGATGAAGCCCCTGCTGACGCTGGCCAACGAGAAGGACATCGATGTCGCCGAGAGCAAGAGGCTCATTGACGAGGCCGCGGAGGCCGGAAGGGACCGCCAGCTGGACAGGGCGCTCGAGTTCGTTAACAGGTCAAAGAGCACGCTCATGAACAGGATCGACGAGCACCTCGCGTCCTCCGTCGCGCAGCTCAAGGAGGAGGCCGGCGTCGCCAAGACGCTCGGCGGGGACGTGTCGCGCGCGCACGCCTACATCGCCGAGGTCGAGAAGGCGAGGGCCGCTGGGGACGCCGAGGCCGCGTTCGTATACGCCGAGAAGGCCTCCAACGAGCTCCTGCCGATCACTGGCCGCTACAAGGAGGCGAGGAACAGGACCGCCGCGCTGAAGTCCCTCGTGGCGGACTGCGAGACGTTGATACTCGACACGAAGGAGGCCAGGGCCGCGCTCGCGGAGGCGAGCAAGGCGTTCGAGGCGAACGACTTCGACAAGGTCGAGATGCTCGTCAAGCAGGCCACGGACAGGTTGTACAGGGCCATCCCGGACAGGGTGAACGAGGAGATGCGCTCGGCCAAGGCCCAGCTCATCGAGGCCAAGATGAGGAACGTCAACACGACCCCGCTGATAACGATCCTCAAGTCCGTCAGGACACTGATGAAGGCCGGCGACTACTCGCAGGCCCTGAGGGAGATGAAGGAGTTCAAGGACCAGATAAGGAAGGTCACGTGAGGTTCAGGACCTCCATCTCGCGCTCCAGTATGGACGTCTCCTGCTCCTTCATGGTCTGAGGGGACAGCGAGACCGCGAACACGCACTGCGACTCCGATATCTCGTCGACGAGGCTCCTCAGGAACCTCAGCACGGCGTCGAAGTTCGTGTTGCTCGCGAGGTACTGTATCCCGTCCAGCACGACCATCCCGTCGCCCTCGACGGCCATGAACTCCTGTATCTTGTGTATGATCATCTCGAGGGACGGCGGGACCGTGTTCTCCATGGAGCTCTGTTTGTCCGTCAGCCACAGTATCTGAGGCGTCTCCTTGAACTCGTCCTTTATCCTGCTCGGGTTCATGCGGGTGATGACGAGGCCCCGGTAGCCGTCCGCCATCATCCTGCTCAGGAGCACATTGCTGTACATGGGCTTCTCCTCCTCGATGAGGTAGCAGTGCCCAGGCAGGACCTTGACCTCCTTCATTATCTCCTTCCTGGTCTCCTGCACGGGAGCCAGCGGCTTCAGTATGTCCGAGACGAGGTTGAGGTCGACGTCCAGCTTCATGATGCTCGAGAACGCGATGATCTTGTTGAGCGTGCTCTCCAGCTCGCGCACGTTCTGGGTCACCCTCTCGGCGACATACTCCAGGATCTCGTCGCTGAGCTTCAGCTTCTTCTCGTGCGCCTTGACCCTGAGTATCTTGACACGCGTGTCCATGTCCGGGGGCTGGAGGTCGACCGTCAGCCCTTTCTGTATCCGGGCGTTGAGCCGGTCGCTGAACCCAGGTATCTGGGTCGGCAGCCGGTCGCTCGCCAGGACCACCTGCCTCCCGGACTCTATCATGCGGTCGATGACATGGACCATCTCCCCCTGGGCCTTCTCGTTGGCCGCCAGGAACTGCATGTCGTCCAGGAGCAGCAGGTCGGCCTTGTTGAGGGCGTCCCTGATGCCCCTGAGGGCGTCAGCGGTCCCGGACTGCTCCACGGCGTCCACGAGCTTGTCCGAGGGGACGTACAGCAGCGACAGCTCGGGGTCCTTCTTGAGCATGTGGTCCCCTATGGCGGAGATCAGGTGCGTCTTGCCGAGCCCCGAGCCACCGAACACCAGCAACGGGTTGTAGGCCTTCCCGGGGCTCTCGGCCACGGCGACAGCGGTCGCCGCGGCGAACTTCGAGCCGGGCCCGACCACGAACCCCTCGAACCTGAACTCCGGGACCAGCGGCTTCGAGAAGCTAGGGACCCCCTCGGGGCCGCCCGGGCACCTGGGGCACACGCCAGCCTCGTCGAGTTCGCCTCCGCACCTGGGGCATCTCCGGTCCTCGCTCGGTCCCTCCTCCCCCTCCGGGGTCGTCTGATACTTGAGTATGAGGTCGTAGACGTCCGCGGCCTTCTCATCCCGCCGCTTCTTCTCCAGCTCCTGCTTTATGGAGTCCTCCTCGTCCTTCCTCTTCTGGATCTTGCGCCTGATCTTCTCCTGGAGGAACTCTATGTCCGACTCGATCTCGGCTATCCTGGTGCGGTCGTTGAGCTTGGTCCTTATCTCGGCTATCTCCTGCTCGAGCCCGATGACCGGGAAGTTGTTCAGGATGGACTCGAACTGCTTCAGCTTCTGGGCGTCCCGCTCGAAGCTCCCCAGCTCCCTCGCGACCGCCTGCAGTCCCTTCCCCCTCGCGTCCTCGAGCGTGTCGACCTTGAACCCGCGCCTGCGCCAATCCTCGATGCGCTCGCTGGTGGCGTCCTCCTCCGGCTCCGGCTCTGGCTCCCTCGACCTCGGGGCCGGCTTCTGGGCGGGCGCCCCGGCGATGTACGAGTCCGGGAACCTCCTCTCGAACTCCTCCCTGGGCACCCGGCTGTGGAGCTCTATGTTGGACGCCTTGTCCTGCGAGTCCTCGAGTATGAACCTGAGCGACTTCTCCCCGGTGTATATCCTGCGGAGCTCCCTCGGCTTCGACTTCTCGAACTCGTAGATGGCCATCACCGGGGTGCCCTGCTCCACCACGATGTATCCCGTGGAGGTCATGAACGGTTTCTCGAGGGTGACCCTGAGGTATCCCGTGAAGCTGTACTGCTTCAGATCGGCCAGGATGCCCTTCAGAGAATCTGGGCCGCCCTTGGCCGTTCGCACTACTATGCCCTCTGGTATGCGAAGGTCCGTGGCCATGTCTGGGTCTCTGCTGTGAATACGATGGAAGCCTAAAAACCCTTGTCCCGCCAATCTGGACCGGTCCGCGCGCCCCGCGGAGGTGTCAAAAGGCTTAACTAGAGAGACCATCTTCACAACCTGCCTTGGCGCCACTGTAGCTCAGCGGTTGCGCGTGCGTCCCACGCACGCGCCGCTAGAGAGCGGCGGTTTCGTAAACCGCAGGCCGGGGGTTCGAGACCCTCCAGTGGCTCCATCCCCTGTTCTCACAAAAGTAATATGCAGAGGAACCCATGGTCGGGCGGATGTCGTCCCAGGGTTCAGTGGTCTTCGTCAGCGACCTCAGGTGCCCATCATGCGGCATGACCGCCTCGGGATACCTGCGGGACCACGGGGACGGCAGGGGGTCGGGCGCGTGTCCCCGTTGCGGGGCGGAGATAATCCAACCAATAACACCGGGGTCGGTGCGACAGCTGCCGCCCCAAGGCCTCGTCGACCCGAGCCATTTCTGCGCGCGCACGAGCCCGCACGGGTGGCTGTACGCCCAGCCTAAGGCCGCCCCGGGGTTCTGCCTGCTCGAGCTGCTGCGCATCGCCTACTCCCCGACGAAGTCCCTTTCGAGGTTGTACCTGTGCTCCGACCTCAAGCACGCCCTGCTGATCGTCCTCGCGTTCACCCTGATATCGACCATCGTAGGCGTGGCCGTCACGGAAAGCATGGCCGACGTGCTCGGGTACAGCGCCTCGGACGCCTTCGGGGTCGCCGTCGAGGGAGCCGCGGGCGTGATCGTGGCCATCATGTCGTTCCTGGTGTTCGGGCTCGTGGCCGCGGCCGCTTCGCGCGGCGTCTTCGGCGGCCGAGGGGACAGGGGCTCGACGATCGCCATGGTCGCCTACTGTTACCCCTGGTTCGTGTTCCTGACGGTCGTCGCGCTGACGATATTCACCGCGGGCTTCGAGGGGCTGGACCTGGAGCGGGTGCAGAGGTGGACGGACGCCGAGGTGGAGAGGGCGTTGTCGGTCAGCGCCGTCCTCCTCACCATCGTCGTCGCTGGCTTCCTGTGGCTCCTCTGGGTCGTGAGCAAGGCCATAGGCATGGCGAACGACGTGGCGACACGCCACGCGGCGCTGTGCGCGGTCCTCGCGGCGGTGGCCGCGGGCGCGGTCTCGCTGGTGGTGGGCGCCTTCATACGGCTGCCGATCGGGATAAGCCTGTGAGCGTCACTCGGAGAGCATCCGGTCGACCATCTTCATGGCGCAGAGGTCCCCGCACATCGAGCACACGTTCGGGCTCTTGGACTTCCTGCGGTCCCTGAGCTCCTTGGCCCTCTCGGGGTCAAGTGAGAGCTCGAACATGGTGTCCCAGTCGAAGGCCTTCCTCGCCTCCGACATCTTCCTGTCCCAGAGCGTCCCCCTGCCCCTTGCCAGGTCGGCCGCGTGGGCCGCTATCCTGCTCGCGACGACTCCGGTCCTCACGTCCTCCGCCGTCGGCAGGGACAGGTGTTCCGAGGGCGTGACGTAGCACAGGAAGTCAGCGCCGTGGTACGCGGCTATCGCGCCGCCGATGGCGCCAGCGATGTGGTCGTACCCGGCCGCGACATCGCACACGAGCGGCCCAAGGACATAGAACGGCGCCCCCTTGCACACGCTCTTCTCTATGCGCACGTTCGCCTCTATCTGGTTGATTGGGACATGGCCAGGGCCCTCGACCATCGCCTGCACGCCAGCCTTCCTGGCCCGGTCGACGAGCTTCCCGAGGACTATCAGCTCGTGCAGCTGGGGCACGTCGGTCGCGTCCGCCGTGCAGCCGGGCCGCAGCCCGTCGCCGAGGCTGAGGGCGAACCCGTATTCCTTGGCGAGGTCCAGCAGGTGGTCGTAGTCCTCGAAGAGCGGGTTCTCCTGGCCATGGTCGCGCATCCAGGCGACGAGTATAGCCCCGCCCCTGGAGACAACGCCAGTGACCCTCTTGTGCTTGATGAGCGAGGCCACGGTCTCGGAGGTGACCCCGCAGTGCACCGTCATGAAGTCGACGCCGTCCTTAGCCTGGGTCTCGATGGCCTTGAAGATGTCGTCCGAGCCGAGCGCCCGGACACCTCCCCTCCCCGCGGTCTTGCACAGCGCCTCGTAGATGGGCACGGTGCCCACAGGCAGTCGGCACTCGGATATGATCCGTCTCCTGATCGTTCTCAGGTCCCCGCCGGTGCTGAGGTCCATCACGGCGTCGGCCCCGAACCTCGCCGCGATCCTGGCCTTCTCGACCTCCTCCTCGACGTCGACGTGGTCCTTGGAAGTGCCGATGTTCGCGTTGACCTTGACCCTCAGCCCCTCGCCTATGCCCACTGGGGAGAGGCGCTTGTGGCGGGGGTTCGAAGGTATTACGACCCGTCCGGCCTTGACGAGTCTCATGAGCTTGTCTGGCTCCATCCCTTCGGCTTTCGAAACCCCCTTGATTTCCACTGGAAAAGCCTTCTTGCCCTTGCCTGCCATCAGATACCTTCGGCACTAATTGCCTCGACAGTATAAAGTCTTTGATTGAACGCGGGCCCGGGTCCCGTCCCGGCGCATGTCTGGCCCAGGCGTGCGCGCGGCGGTGCGCGCGCCCGCCCGCGACGCCCCTCCCCTGCGCCGCTCCATCCGCCGGCGAGGCCCTCCGCGGGCCTATCGTCGCGTGTCGATGTTTCCATTGGAAGCGAGGGCGTTAAATCGGCGGAATAATCCAGTGGAAACGAAGGGGCGTTTTCAGGGGT
>JBFXGF010000088.1:0-5976 GCA_050178275.1 Thermoplasmata archaeon
AGGTACTGTTGTTCGACTGCGGGGAGTGCATCCAGAAGCAGCTGATGCGCTCCTCGGTGTCTTTCATGCGGATACGTCGGATATTCATCACCCACCTGCACGCGGACCATTTCCTCGGGCTCCCCGGGCTCATACAGAGCATGAGCCTGAACGGGCGCGAGGAGGAGCTGGAGGTCTGCGGCCCTGGGGGCATCTCCAAGACCGTCAGGTCCCTAATGAACCTCGGGTACTTCGAGAGCGGGTACAAGGTGAGGGCTAGGACGATGTCCCCAGGGGACCTGCTCGCATGCGACGGCTTCAAGGTGCGGGCGGCCGCGGCGGACCACACGGTGCCCGCCCTCGCCTACGCGGTCGAGGAGGACAAGCGCCAGGGCAGGTTCGACCTCCGAAAGGCCAAGGCGCTAGGGGTCCCCGCGGGGCCGATGTTCAGCGCGCTCCAGAGAGGCGAGAGGGTGCGCGTCGATGGCAAGGTCGTCAGACCAAAGCAGGTCCTCGGGCCGCCAAGGCCAGGCCGCAAGGTGGCGTTCTCGGGGGACACGAGGAAGTGTAGGGCCGTGATACGTCTGGCCAAGGGCGCCGACGCGCTGGTGCACGATTGCACCCTGGACTCGAGGTATTCGGAGCTCGCGGAGACCTTCGGGCACTCGACGGCGAGGAAGGCCGCGGAGGTGGCGAAGGAGGCGGGCGTCCGCTCGCTCTTCCTGGTGCATGTCAGTCCCCGGTACGAGGACACTTCCATACTCGAAAGGGAGGCCAGGCGCGTTTTCAAGAGGTGCGGCGTCCCAGAGGAACTGTCCGAGCACGAGATCCCTCTCAAGAAATGAGCTGGACGCGCGGAGTCGACCCAGGGTGGCAAGCATCTACAGTGGGTAACTGTCGTTCCGATACGCATTTATAGCAATCCCGGGTTTTCCGGAGGTCCAGGGACAGAGGGATACCTGTTGATGAAGAACCCTGCGGTCCCTGATAACGTCGGAAACGACAACGGACTTAGTTAAGGGGGAACCTACGGATGGCCTTACTTGAGGTCCAGGGTCTGAGGACTTATTTCAAGACGCAGGAAGGGACGTTGAAGGCAGTAGACGGCATCGACTTCGTGCTGGAGAAGGGCCAGGCGATGGGCTTGGCTGGGGAGTCCGGCTGCGGGAAGACGACCGCCGCTCTATCCATCATGAAGCTGTTGCCAGCCAACGGGTACATCGCTGGCGGCAGGATCAATTTCATGGGCCAGGACATGGCCAAGGTGACGGGGGACAAGCTCCGAGCCATCAGGTGGAGGGATATATCCATCATCTTCCAGGGCGCGATGAACGCCTTGAACCCCGTGAAGAGGGTCGGGGACCAGATCACGGAGCCGATCATGCTCCATGAGAAGGTTGACGAGCAGGTGGCGATAAAGCGGGCGAAAGAACTCTTTGAGCTGGTCGGCATCAACCCGAACCGGATCAGGGAGTACCCGCACGAGTTCAGCGGCGGCATGAGGCAGAGGGTCATGATCGCCATGGCGCTGGCTTGCAAGCCGAGGCTAGTCATCGCGGACGAGCCCACGACCGCGCTGGACGTGATGATCCAGGCGCAGATCATATCGCTCCTGAAGAACCTCCAGAAGGAGCTGGACCTCGCGATGATCGTCATATCCCACGACCTGTCCGTGCTCGCGGAAACTTGCGAGCAGCTGTCGATCATGTACGCTGGGAAGATAGTCGAGAGGGCGTCCTCCTTGGAGGTGTTCGAGGACCCGCAGCAGCCGTACACGAAGGGCCTGATCGCCGCGTTCCCGAACATCCACGGCAAGAAGGTCATGCCAGCATCCATAGCGGGGAACCCGCCAAACCTGATAAGGGCCCCGAAAGGGTGCAGGTTCGCGGAGAGATGCTACATGGCCAAGGACATCTGCCTGACTTCGGAGCCTCCGTTAGTCGAGGTCAAGCCAGGGCACTGGGCGGCGTGCCATTTCGTCCCGCCGATGAGGGGGTGATTCAAGATGGTCAAGGATATCCTGGTCGTCAAGGATTTGCAGGTCTGGTTCCCCATGAGGACTGGATTCATCCAGAGCCTCGTCTCCAAGGAGCAGAGATGGGTGAAGGCGGTCGACGGCGTCTCGTTCAACATAAGGGACAGGGAGATATTCTGTCTCGTGGGCGAGTCTGGCTGTGGCAAGACCACGACGGGCAAGGCGATCCTGAGGCTCGTCGAACCCACTGGCGGGAAGGTCAAGTACTACGGCGAGGGCAAGAACACCCTCATGAAGGAGATGCTCGAGGACGCCGTGTCGAAGGGCAAGATCACGAAGGACCAGGCCGCCAAGATGATGGTCGAGGGCGGGCTCGACGTGCGCGCGCTACAGAAGGGCCGCATGAAGAAGCTGAGGCAGAAGATGCAGATCATCTTCCAGGACCCGTATGAGTCCCTCAACCCGAAGCAGTCCATATACGACATCATAGCCGAGCCGCTCGTCGTCAACAACCTGGGCGCGAACGAGGCGGAGCGCGAGAAGCGCGTCGTGAAGGCCCTCGACGACGCCGGCCTGAGGCCGCCGAAGGACTTCATGTGGAGGTACCCGCACGAGGTGTCCGGTGGCCAGAGGCAGAGGGTCGGCATCGCGGGCGCGCTCGTGCTGCAACCGGAGTTCCTCGTGGCCGACGAGCCAGTGTCGATGCTCGATGTGTCCATCAGGTCCGAGATATTGAAGCTCATGCTGGACCTGAGGGACGAGAAGGGGCTCGCGTTCCTGTTCATCACGCACGACCTGGGCGTGGCCTACGTGTTCAGCGACAGGATAGGCATCATGTACCTGGGCAAGATCGTCGAGCTCGGGCCGACCGAGGAGGTCGTGAAGCAGCCGAAGCACCCGTACACGAAGGCGCTCATATCGGTCGTGCCGACGCCCGACCCCGAGATGAGGCGTGAGAAGATCATCCTGAAGGGCGAGAGGCCCGACCCGTCGAACATACCGCCTGGGTGCAGGTTCCACCCGAGGTGCCCATTCGTGATGGACATCTGCAGGCAGACGGCCCCGCAGCCGGTGTTCGTTTCCGACGAGCACTGGGTCTCGTGCCACCTCGAGTCAGGCAGGCCGGTAGAACGGGAGCCAGAGGCGAAGAAGATTTGACCGGCAGACCACGGGCGAGGGACGCCGGGCTGAGGTTCGGCCCTGGCGTCACCGGACCACGCAACTCCGTCACGGACGTCCCGGACGTTAGGGTGGGCCATTGCACCATCCGTAGGGGCTCGGGCGCACTCGTGGAGGGCGAGGGGCCCGTCCGCACAGGCGTAACGGCGGTCCTGCCACATGGGGGCAACTTGTACGCCAAGCCCGTCAAGGGGGCGTACTTCGACCTGAACGGCTGTGGCGGGCTCATCGGCGCCCTGCAGATAGGCGAGTTCGGGATGATCGACACGCCGATAATGCTCACGAACACGATGTCCATCGGCGCGGTGGCGGACGCGACTGTCAGGTACGTCCTCAAGGACAACCCGCAGGCTGGCCTGTCGGAGGACGCGGTCATACCCATAGTCTCCGAGTGCGACGACAGCCACCTGAACGACGCCAGGGGCCTGCACGTGTCCGAGCGGCACGTCTTGGAGGCCATCGAGCACGCCTCACAGGATGTGGGCGAGGGCGCTATAGGCGCCGGTACCGGGATGTCCTGTTACGACTTCAAGGGCGGGATCGGGACGGCGTCGAGGCAGGTGGAGGCGCCGGGCGGCACATACACCGTCGGGGTGCTGGTCATGTCGAACCACGGCAGTCGGGAGGAACTCATCATAGATGGCGTGCCTGTCGGCACCATGCTGGACACTCCAAACCCCAAGCGGGTGGAGCAGGGGTCCATAGTCACAGTGGTGGCGACAGACGCCCCCGTCGACTCCCGTCAGCTAGGCAGGCTCGCGAGGAGGTCCAGCCTGGGTCTGGGGCTCACGGGTTCTTGCTCCCACAACGGCAGCGGGGACATCGTGGTGGCCTTCTCGACGGCGAACATCCATGACCGCTCTGTCAAGGACTCGCTCTATACGGACACGCTCCTCGCGGACAGGGACATGAACGATCTCTTCAGGGCCACCGTGGACTCCACCCAGGAGGCGATCATCAACTCGCTCTTCAAGGCGGAGACGACCGACGGCAGGGATGGCCATGTCGTGCCCGCGCTGCCGATAGAGGACACCCTCGCCATCCTGAAGAGGTACGGTCGCCTTTGAGCGCTCCGCAGATAGGTTTTTCGTAGGGTACGCTCATTGGCGCAACGCTTCGGGGATACACCATGGCAGCGAAGAGGTCACGGACATCCAAAGCCCCTCTGGACAAGGTCCGGAAGGCGGTAACGAAGGCCGAGGTAGAGCGCTTGGTGAAGTCGTTGGTCAAGATACCGAGCCACAGCCAGGTCCCCACGCGGGAGAGGGAAGTGGCCGAGTTCCTCAAGGAGTTCCTCGAGGACGAGGGTATAGACGCCAGGCTGAGGATGGTGGAGAAGGACCGCCCGAACGTGATCGCCTCCCTGAAGGGCTCGGGCGGGGGAAAGAGCCTCATGCTCAACGGGCACACGGACACCGTCCCCCCCTACGAGATGGACATCCCGCCGTTCACGCCAAAGGTCGAGGGGGGCAAGCTGTACGGGAGGGGCTCGCTTGACATGAAGGGCGGGCTCGGGTCGATGGCGATGACCCTCGTGGCGCTGGACAGGGCGAAGATAGACCTCAGGGGCGACCTGTACCTAGCCGCAGTCATCGGCGAGGAGGAGCGGAGCGAGGGCACCGAGGACATCGTCCTGAAGGGCCCCAAGGCGGACATGGCTATCGTCGGCGAGCCGACCGACCTCGAGATACAGCCGTCCCACAGGGGCCTTGAATGGCTCGAGATACACTTCTACGGCAAGGCCGCGCACGGGGGGCAGGCGGACAAGGGCGTGAACGCGATATCGATGGCTTCACGGTTCGTCAACCTGCTGGAGTCCGACCTGTTCCCTAGGCTCAAAGCGAAGGGCAGCCCGACCATGCTCCCGCCGACAGTGAATGTCGGCGTCATCAACGGCGGCCAGCAGCCCAGCTCTGTCGCGGACCACTGCGTCGTCAAGATAGACCGCAGGTGGACGCCCGAGGAGGACCTGCAGACCGTCTTCAAGGAGATGTACGACCTGTTCGACGTCCTCAAGAAGTCCGACCCCTCATTCAAGGCGGAGTTGAAGAGGGACACCACCGGCATGAAGACCATGACGCACGTGCCCAACTACGTACCCTCGGACCACAGGCTCGTGAAATCGCTCAAGGATTCCGTCCGCCAGGTGCTGGGGGAACCACCCAAGATCACGAGCTTCTGGGGCTGGACGGACGCGGCCCTCATCACTCACTTCGGGAAGACCCCCACGGTCGTGTTCGGGCCAGGGGGCAAGGGCGCGCACTCGAGGGTGGAGTACGTGTTGACCGCGGACCTTCAGAAGTGCCTGCATGTGTACGCGGGCACGGCCTTGGACATCTGCGGGTGAGCGTCAGGCGACGCTGACCTTGTGCCTCAGGACCTGACCCGCCCTCTCCTTGGTGTGCTCGCCGGCCTCTATCGTGACCTGGCCGTTCACGAGCACATGGACGATGCCCTCCGCGTACCTGTGCGAGTCCTCGAAGGTGGCGACGTCCCTGATCTTCTCGGGGTCGAACACGATTATGTCGGCGGCCATGCCCTTCGCGAGCACACCCCTGTCCTTGAGGCCTATCCTCTCGGCTGGCCTGGAGGTCATCTTGTGTATCATCTCCTCCAGGGGCATCAGGCCCATCTCCATCGAATATCTGCGGATGGCTCTCGGGAAGGTGCCGTACGAGCGCGGGTGTGTCGGGGACGACCCCGTCGGCCCGTATGGCGCCTCTGACTCGCCGTCGGACCCGACCATCGAGAGAGGGTGCGAGATGACCGTCTTGACATCGTCCTCTGATATCTCGTGGAAGATGGCCATGACCCCCAGGTCCTCCTTCAGATCGGAAGAGCGT
>JBFXGF010000089.1:0-5857 GCA_050178275.1 Thermoplasmata archaeon
TGTACACATTGGCTTCGGGGTCCAGCTTCACGATCTCCCTGGCCTGCCCGATGGCGTATGTGCAGCAGACGAGGGAGCAATGCAGGTTGCCCTTGGTCTTGTCCCTCGAGCCGACGCACTGGATGAAGTTCACCGTCTTCGGTCTCTTCTTGTCCGAAGGCCTCCTGAGGCCCTCGCCCTTCTCCCTCTGTTCGACCAGGAGCTGCTCCAGCTCGACGGTCGTGATGACGTCCGGGTGCTCGTACCTCAGTTCTGGAATCCTCTTCGGGTCGAAGGTCTTCGTGCCCGTGGCCACGATGATGGTGCCGACATCGAACTCCTTCGTTCCTCCATCCTTGGCCCTGACTCTTACGTGCCTCTTGCCGAAGCCCCCGGAGATGTCCTCGACCTCGGTGTCGAGCATCACCTCGATGTTCTTGTCCTGGATGACATCCTCTATCTTGGGCGTGAACACGCATTCCTTGCAGTACTGCATGCAACAGATGCCGCAGTTGTGCGTCGGGAAGGTCATGCTGAGTTTGTACGCCCTGCCCCCGAGCTCGTCCGTCCGCTCCACGAGGTACACCTTGTAGCCCTGGGCGGATATGTCCAGCGCCGCGGCCATGCCCGTGACCCCGCCCCCTATGACGAGGGTCGCGCCGAGGATGGGGACCTCGATGTCCTCCAGCGGCAGGAGGCGCTCGGCCTTCGCCACGGAACCCCTGACCAGGCTGACGGCCTTCTCAGAAGCGGCCTCCCTGTCCGCGTGCACCCACGCGCAGTGCTCTCGTATGTTGACCTGGTCGAAGAGGTATTTGTTCATACCCACCTCTTCCAGGGACCTGCTGACTATGAGCCCCTGTATGTTCGGGGAGCAGGCGCCGACCGCGGCCCTCTCGAAACCTTTCTCGGCATATTCCTTCTTGAGGTACTCTTGCCCTTCCTTTGAGCACAGGGCTTCGTGCACCCCAACGGTCACGACGCCGGGCTGCGCCCTGAGCCGCTCGGCGACGGCCTCGAGGTCGATCTTCTTGGATACCTCCCCCCTGCACCCGCACAGGAACACGGCGACTCCCTTCCGCTGCCCCTGAGCCATCTCGCCATCACTCATTTGAGACCCCCTGATGCAAGTCCGTCGATGTCAGCAGGACACGAAATCTACGCCCTCTTCCAGCTTCGCTCTCCGCATCGCGTTGAACACGCCCTCGATTATGCACGACTCGGTGACGTACCCGTAGAAATCGCCCTTGTCGAAGACGACGATCGTGGAGACGTCCGAGTTGGCCATGGCCTTGGCCACCCACCTTATGTCGAGGGACAGGTTGGTCAGTATCACGAGGGGACGGGACATTATGTCCTCGACCTTGACCTCATCGAGGTCCTTTCCCTCGGCGACCACCTTCGCCAAGACGTCCTTCTTCGTGACGATGCCGTAGGCGTCGTTCTTGGTGTGCCGGGGGACGAGCAGGTGGTTGCAGCGGGTCTCGAGCATCTTCTCCACGGCCTTCTTGGCCGTTTCCGACCGGTCTACCGTCGGCAACTCGAATGTCTTGACGATGTCCCTCAGGGTCAGCTTCGTGGCGTTCATCTGCCCGCCTCCTCCCCGCCAGCCGGGTGCTTCCCCACCGACGCCGCCAGGATGTCAAGGTCGGAGACGAACCCTAGGAAGTTCTCGCGGTCGAACACGGCCAGCTTGGACACCCCCTCGTCAGCCATCTTCTTCGCGACCCACCTGAGGTCAAGGTCCATGTTGTTCGTCACAACCAGCGGTTTCCTGGCTATGGAGACCGCCATCATCCCCCCGATGTCCTCCCCCTCGGCGATCGCCTTCCCGACAATGTCCCATCTGGTGATTATGCCATAGGCGTCGTTCGGGTCGATCCTGTCCACGAGCACATAATCGGTCTTGTTCTCAGTCATGGCCACCAGAGCGTCAGCCACGGTGGCGTCGGATTTGATCCTCGCTGGCACAGACCTGCTGATGATGTCCCTTAGCTCCATGGCTACAACTCCTCCCCACCACGGGACGAATAGCTCCGTTATGCCCCTGACCGTATAAGTAAGTTCTTCGGGGGCCGTCGGCCGCTGGAGGGACGTACAATCGCCTAGGTGGGCCGTGAGAGAATAATAGGTGAGAAGACAATCAAGCGGGCGATGAGCAAGGGCTTGGACGCGCTGCTTAACCCAGGGTCGGTCGCGGTCGTCGGCGCGTCCGCGAACGAGTCGAAGATAGGCAACGTGGTCCTCAGGAGCCTGTCAAAGGGCGGTTTCGAGATTTACCCCGTGAACCTGAGGGAGAAGGAGATACTGGGTCTCAAGTGCTACGAGTCTGTCTCGTCCATCCCCGGGAAGGTGGACCTCGCCTTGATAGTCCTTCCGGCGGAGTCCGCCCTTGAGGCCGCCTCCGAGTGCGTCGAGAAGGGCGTGGGGGTGGTCATAGTGACATCCTCAGGGTTCTCGGAGAGCGGCCCCTCGGGCAAGTCGCTCCAGGATAGGCTCTCCTCCGTGTTCGAAGGCTCGGGCACGCGCCTTCTGGGGCCGAACACGATGGGCGTGCTCGTTCCGTCCCGTAACCTCGACACTCTCCTGATCCCATCGGAGAAGAGCCCCCGTCCGCCGCCCGGCTCCGTCGCCATGGTGTCCCAGAGCGGCGCCGTGGCGATCGCCTTCCTCGAGAAGGCGGCCGCGTTCGGCATGGGGGTTTCTTCGTGCGTCTGTATAGGCAACAAGGCGGACATAGAGGAGTGCGAGCTGTTGGACCTCTTCGCAGAGGACCCCGGGACCGATTGTATATGCATGTACCTGGAGTCGTTCTCGGACGGCCGGAGGTTCTTGGACGCCGCCCGTCGCGCTTCGGCCCGGAAGCCCGTGGTCGTTCTCAAGTCCGGCCGGACGGGGGCAGGCGCGCGCGCGGCGAGCTCTCACACGGGCGCGGTGGCGGCGTCCTCCGACGCTCTCGTCGACGGTGCTCTGAGGCAGGCGGGCGTGATAAGGGCGTATGACGAGGAGGAGCTCGTCGACCTGGCGCGGGCCCTCGCGTACCTCGGGCACGCGAAGGGTGATCGGGTGTGTGTTGTGGCGAGCGCGGGGGGCTTCGGGGTGATCGCCGCGGACTACATCGAATCCTCGGACCACGGTTTCGGGCTAAGGATGGCCGAGCTGTCCGAGAAGACTCAGGCCGAGCTGGCCGCCGTGATGCCAGCCTTCTCGTCCGTCAGGAATCCTGTGGACCTGACGGCCGAAGTCACCGATGAGATGTACGACGCCGTCCTCAGCGTGCTCCAGACCGACCCCGGCGTGGACTGCATCCTGATGTCCCTCGAGCTCCAGCCTCCCAATGTCACGAGGGGCCTCGTCGACGTGGCTTCGAGGAGGCGAGCGACGGGCTCGACGCCTATCGTGGTCAGCGCGTTCGGAGGGTCCGAGAGCCAGTCGACACTGGCGGGGTTGGAGATTAACAAGGTCCCGTCATACCCCACGATCCACCGAGCGGCGAGGGCGGTGGCGACTTTGGTCGAGAGGGGAGCCTACCTCAGAAGACAGAAATAAACGGGTTTGGGGTCCCAACCCCGCAGTCAGTGGCCAAAACGACCAAAGCCAGGAGGCGTTCTCCCAGGAAGAGGGAAAGGTTTGAGGTCAGGCGCCGATCCTGAAGACCTTCGTGCCGCACTTCGGGCATACGCCCTTCGTGGCTGGCTTCCCGTTCTTCAGCTTGACCTTCTTCGGATCCTTCATCTCAATAGACTTCTTGCACTTGACACAGTAGGCCTTGACCATGTATCCCACCTTGTCCCTGTATCGTTTCGTGTTAATATAAAGCCTTTTTGATGATTTTTCGCCGCGGCCACCAAGCCCATGCGCGGGCCCGGACCCCCCTGAAGGGCCGCCGTCGACCCATTGGCAAGTATGATATACACCGCCGGACACGTCCCTGCCAACGGATGGGATGCCCGTGCCTGTCGAGTCCGCGGACAAGCCACGACCTGAGCGTAGCGGACGCGAAGAGCCGTTCTCCTCGATGTACGCCAACCAGGTCGGGGTGAGCTTCGGCAGGGGGATGACAGACCCGTTCGTCCCTGCCCTCGCAATACACCTTCAGGCGACTCCGGCGCAGCTGGGCTGGCTCCAGGCGTTCATCAGCCTGTTCCCCGCGATGATGCAGGTGCCATGGGGCAAGCTCAGCGACTTCTTGGGCCGCAGGATACCGTTCCTCGTCATCGGCGGCGTGTTGTCCTTCTCGATGTACCTCTTCATGCTGGGAGCGATGAACGCTGGCCAGCTCATATTGCTGGTAGCTCTGCAGATGTTCATCGGGTCGATGATGACCCCCGCCTGGTCCGCCCTCGTCGGCGATGTCACGAACCCCCGGAACCGAGGGACCGTCATGGGCAAGTTCTTCGCGGTGTCCTCCGTTGCCAGCCTGGCAGCCACCCTGTTCGCCGGCGCCGTGATGCCCGAAGGATCCGAGAGCGTATTGGGCATTTACGCGGTACCGTTCATCCTCGCCAGCACGAGCGGGATAGTCGGGTCGCTCTTCCTGATGCGCATCAAGGAGGACCGCAGGAGGATGTACGCATCCCCGAGGAGGATATTCACATTCAGCCTGAGGTCATTCATCTTCATATCCGACCTGACGGAGAACGTGAATTTCAGGAACCTCGTGGTCCTCCAGTCCTTGTTCAACCTGATCATGTCCCTGGTGTGGCCTCTGTTCTATCTGACATACATAGACGTCCTGGGCGCGACCTTGTTCGAGATCGCGATCATGACCGTGATATCGACGGGCGCCACCCTGTTCTTCCAGACGCGGGTCGGGAGGCTCCTGGACCTTATAGGCCCAATCCCGCAGATCCTGATTTCGAGGTTCACGTTCATCCTGGTGCCTGTCGTGTACGCCCTCGCCACGGATGTATGGCACATATATGTGATGAACGCCACCCTGGGCATGGCGACCGCGATGTCCAACGTGGCCTTCTTCTCATATATCCTAGACGTGGCCCCTGACGAGAAGAAAGGCGAGTATTTCGCCGTCTACAACACGATGCTTGGCATCGCGACGTTCATCGGGTCCGTCGTCGGCGGCTACCTGGCCGTCTTCTTCCTGGACTTCTACGCTCAGAACCTGGTGCTCGCCCTGGGGGCAGTGTACGCCGTATCCGCCTTGGGGAGAGGGGCCTGCGCGATGTGGTTCTTCAAGCTCAAGGACCCCGTGGAGTACCCGTACACCCTGAGGGGCCTGATGCGTGCTTGGTTCAGGCGCCAGAGGGCGAGGATGGGCGCGTAGCCCAGGCCGCCCTGGACGAGGCCCTCCGGGAGCCTGTTTTAAGGGGTTTGGGGCTACTTCGTGAACTTGCGGCCAGCGATGTACGCCCTGAGGTTGCTCTTCTGGGTCCTCGGGACCCAGAGGAGGTCCTTCTCTAGCTGGAACTGCTTGATCGTGTTCCAGACTCCGGTTGGCATCATCTATCTCACACCTCCTGATTGATTAGGCGCCGCCGTCCGTGCATCCCATCGGACTTCTGCGGAACCTAGCAGGGACTGCGCGGTTGCCCGTCCTTGAGAGAGAACTCCAATGGGCCGGTTTTGTGCGCGTCCATGCTTACCGTGGAGACCGAGCACCCTCGGCTATTATATGTTTGCGCCGTTACCAACACGGACATAAATTTGTAATTATATAATTCTAAATATCGTTGTTTCGACCCGTGATTCGCCCGTTTCCGGGGCCTGTCTGGGCGTATCTGGCCTCATATGTGGATGCATATGATTATATAAAAATACAAATATGCAACAGAGAAATATAATATGTCGCATATCGTCGGTGTGCCGCCGAGTATCGGAGACTTCTCGCCGGTCTTAGAAGGTGTCGCGCCCCCGCCTT
>JBFXGF010000090.1:0-5736 GCA_050178275.1 Thermoplasmata archaeon
CGCCGCTCTCGAGAATGGCTTCGACACCGTGGTGCTGGACAAGAGGGACCGGGCCCTCGCCAAGCTAGGCATGTTCCGGTCCATCATCCTCGACGGCTCTGACTTCATCGAGGACGGCGAGAGGGTCGGGAGACTTGTCGAGATAAGGCAGAAGGCCGACGAGGCGACCGCGAAGAAGGCCGCCGAGCGCGTCGAGAACGTCGTCGTCTCGGCCAAGGACTGGAAGGTCATCCCGCTCGAGAACCTGATAGTTCATTTCCAAGGGACCGGGTCCAAGCTGCTCATGCTGGCTAGGACCGCGGAAGAGGCGAAGCTCTTCTTCGAGACGATGGAGAGGGGCGCCGACGGCGTGCTTTTCGTGCCCTCGAAGCTGGACGAGCTGAGGAAGCTCAGGAGACTGATCGAGGAGGCCGCCCCGAGGCTGAAGCTTCAGGAGGGAAAGATAACCGTCCTGAGACAGCTCGGGCTCGGGGACAGGGTCTGCATAGACACGTGCTCGATGCTCAGCGTGGGCGAGGGGATGCTAATAGGGAACCAGTCATCCTGCATGTTCCTGATACACTCAGAGTCGATCGAGTCGGAGTACGCCGCGTCCAGACCGTTCCGTGTGAACGCGGGGCCGGTGCACGCGTACATACTGATGCCAGACGGCACGACGAAGTACCTCTCCGAGCTCCAGGGCGGGGACGACGCGCTGGTCGTGGGCGCCGACGGGCACACCCGCAGGGTCGTGGTCGGGCGGACCAAGGTCGAGATGAGGCCTCTGCTGCTCATAGAGGCCGACTTCGACGGCGAGCGCTTCTCGACGATAGTCCAGAACGCCGAGACCATCAGGGTGTACTCCCGGGGAAAGGTCGTCTCCGTGTCCAGGCTCAAGCTGGGGGACCCGATAACCCTCAAGACCGAGAAGGGCGGAAGGCACTTCGGGATGCAGGTGGAGGAGTCGATCCGGGAGAAGTGAGATATGACGCGCATCGTCGCTTCTCTCGTCGAGAGGAGCGTCTCCGGAGTCTCTCGCTCGTCAAAGGAGGCATTCAGACAGGGCGCTGACCTCGTCGAGGTGCGTCTCGACCACTTGTCGCTGAAGAAGGTCGACGCGAGGACGCTCTCCGGGATAAGAGAGGCTGTGCGAGGGCCCGCCATCGCCACCCTGAGGTCGTCCATGGAGGGCGGTCGGTCAAGGCTGAGGGGCGACGCCAGGGAGAAGGCGCTCAGGGCGGTCCTGGGTGCGGGCTTCGAGTACGTGGACCTCGAGCTGGACACGGACAGGAGACTGCTCAAGGAATCCCGCGGAAAGGGCCAGCCCCACATCATAGCCTCGTGTCATTTCGCCGCGCCCGCCCCGACGAAGGAGGTCGGGAGGGCGCTGGATAGGGCCTGCGGGGCGGGCGACATCGGGAAGGTGGCCATGCCATGCGATGACGCCGGACAGGCGCTGACACTGGCGGCCTTGGGCATGAGACGCTCCGCCAGGGGGGACGAGTTCGACCTCATAGGCATGGGGGACCAGGGGCAACTGACCAGGGTATGCGCCAGGCAGATAGGGTCGGCCATGGTCTACTGCTGCCTTCACGGCAAACCCGCCGCGCCAGGACAGCTGGACGTGCGGTCCCAGTCATCGCTCTGGCGGCGGGACGGGGTAGTGCTCGGCCTGCTCGGCCACCCTGTCTCCCATTCAGTCTCGAAGCCCATGCAGGAGGCCGCGCTGCGCGCGGCGGGCATTCCAGGCGTGTACCTGAACCTGGACGTGCCCCCCAAGGCGCTCACAAGGAACGCCCTCGACACCTTCAGGGAACTGGGGTTCTCGGGACTCAACGTGACCATCCCGCACAAGGAGAGCGCGCGCTCCGCCTGCGACAGGCTCGACCCGGAGGCCGCGTCGGCGGGAGCGGTGAACACGGTCATCTTCGACGGCCCCAATGTATACGGTAAAAATACAGACATCATAGGATTCACAGAGGCATTAGAATCGAAAAAACACATAGTCCCGAACGCCGAGGCGCTCATAATCGGGGCCGGCGGGGTGGCCCGGGCGGCCGCCCTGAGCCTCGGGCGCGCGGGGGCGCACGTGACCGTCGCGGCGAGGAGTCCCGAGAGGGGCGAGCGCATGGCGGAGGAGCTGGGGTCGGACCTCGTATCGCTCGACTCACTCAGGCGCGCGAAGAGGTCGTACGATGTCATAGTCAACTGCACGCCCGTGGGCACGAAGGGGCTGGGCGGCGCCGTACCGATCCCCTCGAGCCTGTTCAAGAGAGGGGTCCTCTACTTCGACACGGTGTACAACCCTCCGGTCACAAAGACCATGAAATTAGCGATGGCCAGGAAGGCGACGGCCGTCAGCGGGCTCGAGATGCTCGTCAGGCAGGGAGCCGCCTCTTTCAAGTCTTGGACCGGCGCGGAGCCGGACTTGGGCGCGATGCGGTCAGCGGCGAGGAGGGCGTTGCCATGATCGGCAGGGCCGCGTGCAGAGGCGCCGCGACGATCGTGAACGCGATACCTACGGGGAAGGGCGCGGCCTTCGGGATCACGCTCGAGGTGGACGCCGAGGTCAAGCTCCTGGACGACGGCTGGGACGTCGAGTATATCGGGCCTGAGGAGGGGTCCCAGCTCGTCAGCGGCTGCGTGCGGGCCGTGTTGGACCGGACCGGCCAGGGCGGACGAGGCGCCCAGGTGAGAGTGGAGTCAGACATTCCCATCTCCCGTGGCCTCAAGAGCAGCAGCGCGGTGTCGAACGCGGTCGTCCTCGCCGCGACCAGGGCGACGGGCGCGCGTCTGGAAGACCTGGATGTCGTCCTGACCGCGGTCGACGAGTCGACGGCGGCGGGCGTGACCGTCACGGGCGCTTTCGACGACGCCGCCGCCTGCTACTTCGGCGGCGCGGTCGTCACGGACAACCGCCAGAGGCGGATACTAAGCACGGGCAGGATAGACCCTGCCCTGTCGATCATCATCCACGTTCCCGACCGGAGGATCTCCAAGGCCTCCGTGAAGGGGCTCGACTTCAGCCCCGCTAGGCCGGACATCGAGAGGGCGCTCGAACACGCCATGGCGGGCGAGTACGCGAAGGCGATCGAGCTGAACTCACGCGCGTGTTCCCGTGTGCTCGGCCTGGACGAGGAAGTCGCCGAGCTGGCCAGGAGTAACGGCGCGGTCGCCGCGGGCGTCTCGGGGACAGGGCCAGCGACGGTCGTGCTGGCCCGCAAGGAGGACGAGGCGACGCTCCTGCGTTTGCTGGAGGCGAGAGCGGACGGGAAGATACTGAGGGCCGCGGTCAACGACACGCCCTCCCCGGAGGTGGTCCCACGGCTATTGTGATCAAGTCATCGACCGCGAGGGGGTCGATCGTGGCCCCCCCGTCCAAATCGTACACCCACAGGGCCATGGTCCTAGGGGCGCTCACCCACGAGCCATTTGTGCTCGAGCGCCCCCTGATGTCGGAGGACACCAGGGCCACCCTGAACGCGCTCCAGCTCATGGGCGCGTCAATCGGCGGGGGTCAGGGCGCCGTCAAGATAAGCTGCGACGAGCTGGCCCCGGCCGCGGACACGGTCGACGCGAAGAATTCAGGCACGACCATGAGGCTCATGACAGGCATCGCCTCGCTGCTGCCGTCCTCGACCACGCTCACGGGGGACGAGAGCCTCGCGAAGAGGCCGATGGCGCCCCTTGTGGACGCACTGAGACAGCTGGGCGCGGATGTGTCGTACCTGGGCCAGCCGGGCAGGCCTCCGGTCAAGGTCACGGGACCGATCGCGGGCCCGGCGGCGGAGATAGCGGGCGGCGTGAGCTCGCAGTTCATCTCATCCCTGCTGATCGCGTGCACACAGAAGGCGGGCGACACGACGATACGCGTCGGGGGCGAGATGGTGTCCAGACCCTACGTGGACATCACCCTGGACGTGCTCCGGGCGTTCGGCGGGGAGGCGCGGGAGTCGAAGGAGGGCTTCCAAGTCAAAGGCGGCCAACGCCTCCACAGGGACGACTATGTCGTGCCAGGGGACTACTCGTCGGCCGCGTTCGCGCTGGCCGCCGCGGCCATGACCTCCGGCGATGTCACCGTCAAGAACCTGGACAGGGACTCCCCGCAGGGGGACAAGGCGATCGTGCGGCACCTGAGGGACTTCGGGGCCGATGTCGATGTCACCGCCGATTCCGTCAGGGTCTCGGCCGACAGACTGGATGGGCTCGAGATAGACGTGAGGGACACCCCGGACCTGTTCCCGGTGCTCGCGGTCCTGGGGGCCGTCGCCGAGGGCGAGACGGTGCTCAAGGGGGGCGCGAACCTCCGCTACAAGGAGAGCGACCGGATAGCCACGACGACCGCGTTCCTCACCGCGATGGGCGCCCGCGTCAGGCCGACGGAGGACGGGTGCCAGATATCCGGCGGCGCGAAGCTCCAGGGGGCGGACATCGAGACACATGGAGACCATAGGATTCTTATGGCCGCAGCGCTTGCTGGACTGGTATCCACCTCGGGCACCAGGATAGCGGACGACTCCTCCTATGAGGTGTCATACCCCGGGTTCCTGAGGGACATGCATCAGCTAGGGTGTCGCCTGGAGGTGAGGAGATGAACGAGTTCGGGACGAAGTACAGGGTCGGCATATTCGGGTCCAGCCACGGCCCTTGCGTGGGCGCGAAGGTGGACGGCTGTCCCCCGGGCTCGAAGATCTCCGAGGAGATCATACAGGTGGAGCTGGACAGGCGGTCGCCAGGAAAGGGCGTGCTCACCACCCCCAGGGCGGAGAGGGACAGGCTCGAGCTCATCTCTGGGGTCGTGGACGGCAAGGCGACCGGAGCCACCATAGTGGGGCTCGTCAGGAACAAGGATGTCGATTCATCAGCATATGACTCGTTCCGCAGGGTCCCGAGGCCGGGGCACGCGGACTATCCAGCCATGGTCAAGTACAAGGGCCACCACGACCACCGCGGGGGAGGGCAGTTCTCCGGCCGCATGACCGCTGGGCTCGTGATCGCTGGCGCGATAGCGAGGCAGGTCCTGGGCAAGAAGGACGTGCGTCTGCTCGCGCAGACGGTCCAGATAGGCTCGGCGCGCATGGAGAAGGAAGTGCCGTTCAGCGTCGCGGAGAAGATCACCAGGGCCAACCCGGTCGGGTGCGCGGACAGGAGCGCCGCGGAGCGCATGAAGGACGAGATCGTCAGGGCGCACGAGGGCAAGGACAGCGTGGGCGGGGTCGTCAGGTGCACGGTCCTGGGTGTCCCAGTCGGCGTCGGCGAACCGTTCTTCGGCTCGATAGAGAGCGCCATGTCCGCCATGATGTTCTCCATACCAGGCGTGAAAGGCGTCGAGTTCGGCTCCGGGTTCCGTGCGGCCTCGATGATGGGGAGCGAGCACAACGACCCCTACGCGCTCAGGAACGGGAAGATAGTGACGAAGACCAACAACGCCGGCGGCGTCCTGGGCGGGCTGTCCACGGGCATGCCGATAGACTTCAAGGTCGCATTCAAGCCCACATCGTCCATCGCGAGGGCGCAGATGAGCCTCGACATCGTGAAGAAGTCGCCTGTCGAGCTCGAGGTGAAGGGCAGGCACGACCCATGCATCGTACCCAGGGCGGTCCCGGTCGTGGAGAACTCGGCCGCCTCGGTCATCCTCGACCTGATGCTCCAGGGGGGGTTCGCGTGACGAAGGACGAGCTGAACGCCCTCCGGTCCGAGAGGGACAGGATCGACCGGGAGCTCTTGAGGCTCATCGCCAGGAGAGGCGATGTCGCC
>JBFXGF010000091.1:0-5720 GCA_050178275.1 Thermoplasmata archaeon
CTCGGGATAAAGAGGATAGTGACCGCGTGCCCCGGCTGCTACACCACACTGAGGAAATCCCTCGAGGACCACGGCTCGAAGATAGAGGTCGTGCACATCACGAAGGAGATAGCCGACCTCGTCAAGAGCGGAGACCTCAAGATCAAGAAGTCGGCCGAGATGATGACATATCACGACCCGTGCCACCTGGGCAGGCTGGGCGGCGTGTTCGAGGAGCCCAGGGAGATCATGAAGGCCGTCGCGACGCTGGTCGAGATGCCGAACCACGGCTACGAGTCGAGGTGCTGCGGCGCCGGCGCGGGACTGCAGTCCGCGTTTCCGAAGCTGTCGCGCGAGCTAGCCTCCAAGAGGATAGCCGAGGCGAAGGCGACGGGCGCGACCACTCTCGTCACCTGCTGCCCGTTCTGCGAGACCCAGCTGAGGACGGTGCCTGGGATGAAGGTCGCCGACCTCATGGAGCTCCTGCTGAGCTCCGTCGAGGACGGCGAGAAGAACGGCGGCAGGACCGCCCCCGGGAAGACCTGAGCCCCGGCCGGCCTATTCGCGCCTGAGCTCGCGCTCCTTCGCCCTGACGACGTCCCTTGCGAGGGTCCAGGACACCAGGAACACGAACGCGACGACTATCGACAGACCGGCTGCCCACAGGACCTTCTGAGGGCCGGACGCGTCCACCATGGCGATGTACAGGTACAACAGCCCGATGCTGATCACGGCGAACGCCCCGCTCAGCCATATGGACAGCTTCGACAAGCCCGCGACGGTGCCTATTTCGACCATTTCTTCCTCCCTGGGTCGAATATCCCCCCTAGCCGTACTTAAGCGTTTACGGGGATTGCCGCTCCGGCGGCCCAGGAATCATTTGCCGTCCGTCGAAACCTGCCCTGCATGGTTCTTGTAGGGGGACAACGATTCCTGTACCTAGGCGGAAGATGGCGAAGGTCAACACCATAGGCCTCACAGGCGCGGCCCTGTCCCTCGTGGCGGCCTTTACGTTCTGGTTGTACGCGCTCCTATCCGGCAGCGTGATAACCTCCGGCTCCGACAGCTTCACGCTCGACATGAGATACATCATGACCGTGCTCGCGGTCATCTACATGACGGGGGCCCTGCTGGGGGTGCTGAGCCAGCTGGGCGGCGTTCTCCAGGTCCCGAGCGTCGTCATAGGGCTGCCGCTCGCGTGGTATCTCGGGTACCACCTCGCCCTGTATATGCTCTACCTCGTAGGGTTCTTCGGCACCTCGATGCTGGTCATGGCCATATTCCTCGAGCGCTCGAGAGGGGACAGAGGTTTCAAGGCGCCTCCGTTCTCCAGGGCGAGGATCTGGACCAAGAACGTGGACGCCGCGTGGGCGAAACCGTTCTCGAAGGGCGCCGCGAGGATGATGCTGGTCATTGTCGTCATGTGCCCTGTAATCGCCGCGGCCTTCGCGACCTACTCGTGGGAGAGCGATGTATCCGCGATGCGCATCTCGGTCTCAGTGAACGGCCTCGAATACGGCAGCACGAACGTCTCGATCATCGTCGACGGGGAGGTCGTCCTGACGAGCTACCTCGAGTACAATCCGGGGAGCGACCGGGACCTGTATGTCATAACCACGTGCGAGGTCCCCGCGGGCACCCACACCATTGAGGTCGATGCGTGGAACGGGGCTCAGCTGACGGAGGGCACGGTCGACATAAGAGTGACCGAGAGGGTGCTCCCGTTCACGTCGGAGCGCACGCGCCTGATGATAGGGTACGGTTCAGTCTGAGCCGCGCGCGGTTCACACCAACTCGTACGTGATCCGCTCCCTGTCCTTCCCCTTGTTCTCCTTCTTGACGACCTTGATACGTCCTATCTCCGAGAGCGAGCGCACATGCGTCCCGGCGCAGGGGCACACGTCGTACCCCGGGATCCTCACGACCCTCAGTTCGCGGACCGACTTCGGCAGCAGGTCCAGGTTCGCCCTCTGGGAGTCCACGCTCCTCTCCAGCTCGGACCTGTCCTCGGTCGCGATCTCGACGCTGGCGCCCGTGGCGAGTATCTCGTTCGTCCTGGACTCCAGCTCGGATATCATCTCGTCCGTGAACTTGACCGGGGCGAAGTCTATCCTCGAGCGGTCGTGGTACAGCTGGTTCCCGACCGTCCGGGCCTTCCAGAGGTCGTAGACGACCCCTGAGACTATGTGCTGGGCAGTGTGCATCCTCATGTGCCCGTACCGCTTCTCCCAATCGACCACGCCGTGGACCTTGTCCGGGACGAGCTCGGGGTTCTGCGCCAGATGGTGCCTTATGCCCTCCTTCTTGGTCACCTCGCGGACATCCGCGTGGCCGGCTGGCCACTCGAGCCTGCCGGTGTCCGAGGGCTGCCCACCGCCCAGGGGGTAGAACGCGGTCCTGTCCAAGACGACGTAGTCGAAGCCGCGCTCGACCACGTTCGCTTCGAACTCCCGTATGTAATTGGACTCGATGTCCTTCATGTAGAGCATCTCGGTCATGGTTGTCACTGGATCCCGAGTACAGAAAAGGAAGAAGTTGGTTAAGAGTTTAGGCCTGTTCCTTGGGCGCGCCGCAGTTCGGACAGGTGTGCATGAACATCGGGTACTGCACGTTGCAGTTCTTGCACCTGGTCATCGGCTGGTGCTGGTGCTGCGGGTGCTGCGCGGCCGCGGCCGTCTGCTGCTGGGCCGGCGGGGCCGCTGGCGGCACGGGCGGCGGCGCGTGCTGCGGCGCTGGGGCCTGGGCCGTGACAGTTCCCGGGGCGTACGGCTGGTATCCCGCGGGCGCCTGCTGTGTCAACACGTCCCCGATCTTCACGTACGTGAGCACGAGGAGTATCGAGGGCAGGGCGAACGCGAACAGGCCGATGAAGACCCAGACGAGCGAGTCGTTCTTGGCGTCGTGGAACCTGCCCTGGTCCACCGCGTCGAGCACGGTCTTCTTCAGGAACACGGACGACAGGACGCATATGACGATCGCGAAGAACCCGAACAGGCCGAGGGCCAGCCTCCCAGCCCCTCCGTCGACGGCGAAGAACGTGATCTCGACGATGGCTACGATGAACCATATCAGAGCCGCGAGCAGGAACATGATCTGGGCCCACCATGCGAACCTCCTTCCCTCGGCGACCTCCCTGGGGAGCCATGGCGGGGTGTTCCCGGACGCGATAAACGTGTTCAGAGTACTGGTCATTTCTAGAGCCTCCTTTAATTCATCCCTTCTGTCGCCTTCTGGCGACACCTGAAGAATCGCGATTGCCGTATATAGCCTTTCCTGAGCCTGGATTGGTGCCAGTCATAGCTGGACGGAGGTCGTCGGGTCCTAGCCTAGGCTCTGGGAGAGCGAGTCGACCTCGCGCATCGCGTCGAGGACCATGTCAGGCGAGACCGGGAACGGCATGGCGGACATGCTGTCCTTGGGGTCGCAGGCCTTCTCCGCCGCCTTCGGGAGGTAGGACATGTCCAATCTCCCGAGCTCGCTCAGCCGTGTGGGGAGGCCGAGCTCGCGACACCATCTCATGACCCGCTCGACCTCGCCCATCGGCCTCCGCTCGAGCACCATCTGGACCAGCGTGCCATAGGCGACTATCTCGCCGTGCTTCCTGGCTATCCCAGGGACCACCGTCAGGCCGTTGTGGACCGCGTGGGCGGCCGCGCAGCCTCCCCCGCCGAACCCGAAGCCGCTCTGGAGCTTGATGGCCTCGACCACGGACTCGACGGCGTCCGTTATCTTCCCCGCCTCGACATCCTTCTTCGCCTGGACCCCGTGGGCCATAAGCGTCTGGAAGCACCTGAGGTTGACCTCGAGCGCGGCGTTGGTCGCCTGCTCCTGGGCCTTCCTGGCCCGCATGGTCTCGGCGTAGGCCGGCTTCTCGAACCCGCACGCGAGCGCGTCGCCCATGCCCTGGACGAGGAACATCGGGGGCGCCCTGGCGACGACCTCGGTGTCCACCATGACGAGGACGGGGGCCTGGGAGAGGTAGATGTCCTCGATGAACTTGTGGTCCTCGGTGAACACGACCGCGTCAGCCATCTGGTCGGCGTTCGTGGCGCACTGGGTCGGGACCGTGATCACCGGCAGCTGGAGCTTCTCGGACACGGCCTTCGCGGTGTCCACCGCCTTGCCGCCGCCGCAGCCTATGATGATATCGGCCTCGGCTTCCTCCACCCTCGCCGCGACCTCGTTGATCTTCGCGTGCGTGCACTCGGTCACGGAGTCGTCGTGCCCCGCGAGCGGGACCCCCGCGTTGAGCAGGCTCGCCTGGACCCTGGCCTTCACGCGGGTCCAGCTGGTCTTCCCGCTCACCACGAACGGCTTCGACCCGTGCCGTCGCACATACGCCCCGAGCTGGCCGAGCACGCCCTGGCCCTGCACGTACCTCGCTGGCAATATGACCTTTCTGGCACCGCCCTCTGGCAAACGACTCCACCTCCGGAAAACTCGCCGGAAGGGCGCCCATGACTTGCGCCGTATTCAACCTTCCGCCCGACCGTAGCCTCGTCCGCCCGCCCGTCATTCACAAAGTAATAAATAGAGTCTCGGGGATAGTTCACGCCAGCATATACGTTGCGAACTGTTCGTTCAGCACGCTGCTGGACAGTGGACTAATGAAGTACGAAGACTACAAGGATATCTATTTTAGACTTAGGAATCCAAAGGACATAGAAAGGCTCGCGCAGTCGACGGGTCTCGACAGGGAACTCCTTCTCGTGATGTACACGCAGAGGACCGTCAGGGACGCGACGCGCAGGTTCTACATCGTCAAGAAGGACATCAAGAAGATCGCCAAGGACTGGAGGAGGGGCGATTCCATCGCCCACGTGGCGAGGTACCTCAACTTCCCGCCCGTGCTCCTGGGGCTCATGCTAGCCCCCGAGATCGGGCTGACGAGGAAGTCATACTGGAAGTACATCAGGGACCCGGACTCCTGCAGGGACCCGAGGCTCAAGAAGGAGCTGAGGAAGGTCGCCGAGGATGACATCATCTACTCCCCCGAGGGCTCCGAGGTGCAGACCAAGAGGGGCAAGTGGGGCGAGAAGATGCTCCAGGACTGGCTCGACAAGAGGTGCGTCACCTACCGGACCGAGGAGGACCTGAGGGCCACGCACAAGAAGACCCCGGACTGCCTCCTGGACAAGCCCATACAGATCAACGGCTCGAAGGTCTTCTGGATAGAGTCCAAGGCGTCCTTCGGGGACGAGATCGAGCTCAAGAAGAACGTCAGGAGACAGCTGCTGCCCTATACCGAGCTGTTCGGCACCGGGGCGGTCGTGTACTGGTTCGGGTTCGTCGAGGGCATCGAGCCGCCGGAGGGCATACTCCTCCTGGACGGCTCTCACTTCGAGGACCGTCCGGAGCCCGCCGCGACCGCGGGGGCCCCTGGAAAGTTTATTGACCAGGGACACTCATAATCGCGGCATGGGCGGGTCCGAGGGAACGAGGTACATCTCCGCGGGGGACCTGGAGAAGTTCAGCTACTGCCCCTTGAGCTGGTGGCTGAGCAAGAAGTACGACTCCCAGGACCAGACCACGAGGAAGGGGATCGAGGAGCACGAGAAGCTCGGCGAGACCCTTTGGAGGATAGACGCCGGCGAGCGGAAGGCGCGAGAGGCCGAGCGGCTCGTCTTCTGGTACGCCATCGTGGCGACCGTCATGGCCCTCATCGGGATGGAGCTGATGCCCTTCGATGACGGGGTCTCGTTGAGCGAGATACTCGGGGTCGTCGCGCTCATCTGGGTCCT
>JBFXGF010000092.1:0-5695 GCA_050178275.1 Thermoplasmata archaeon
GCTTGTTCCCCAGGAGGACCTCGCCTAGCTCCGCGTGCACATCCTCCTCCTTCATGCCGCCGTCCTCGAGCGCGTGGTGCACCTCCCCCAGCCTGGCGCACTGCTTGAGGCTGTCGACGACGACCTTGTCCGCCCTCGCCAGTATCCTCGTGTCCAGCTCCTGCTTCCCCGGCTCGTCCGAGCCCATCGCGGTTATGTGCGTCCCCCCGGAGATCCATTCGACCTTGACGACCGGGGAGGCGCTCATGGTCGCCGTTATCACGACATCGCTCCCCCTGACGGCGTCCTCGGCCGTCCCGGAGACAACAATCTTCGCGCCGAGCTTCCCCGACATCTCGGAGGCGTACGCCTCCGCCTTCTTACGGTCCCTGCCCCACACCCTCAGCTCCCGGAACTCCCTGACCCTGCTCAGGGCGATGGCCTGCAACCTGGCCTGCGTGCCCGTGCCTATGACGGCGACAGTGGATATCCTCTCCTTCGCGAGCACCTTCGCCGCGACCGCGCCCGCGGCCGCGGTCCTGAGGTCGGTCAGGAAGCACCTGTCCACCTCGAAGCAGATGGGACGCCCCGTGCTCGAGTCGAACAGCAACAGCATCCCGTGACTGACTGGCAGGCCGCGCTCAGGGTTGTCGTAGAACCCGGATGCGATCTTGACCGTATACGAGGAAGAGCCCTTCATGTAGCCGGGCTTGATGTGTATGTCCCCATGGCCGTCAGGCACGTTGAGAGCGACCGGGAAAGGCACTATCGCCTTGTCCGAGTTGAACGCCTTGAAACCCTCCTCCACGGCGGCTATCGCGTCATCGATCGTGACCACGGACTCGATGTCCTCCTTCGTCAGCACGAGGACCTTGGACTTGTCAACCATTGCTCGTCGCCTCCCGCAGGGCCGCTGCCCGCGGAGGGTAAAACGAAACCGCAGGCATAGACTTACCGCCGCTGGGAAGCCACCGCCGGTCAACTATTTTAGCCATGACACCCCTCCCGTGCTAGGGATGCACTATGTCGAGAGGGGCGAAGGTAGCTCTGGTGGTAGTGGTCGTTATCGTTTTCCTGATAGCCGTGATAGTCATCACGCAGCCGAAGGAACCGGTAGTGATAACTGACGAGGACCGGCTGTCGGCGATACCAGCCTCCGCGGTCAAGATGGCGCCGGAGGACGACGAGTTCGTGCCCGTGGTACACTCGGACGAGTGGCAGCAGCCGATACCCATGCCCGGGGGGGTCAACTCCGCCGGGGCAGAGGACAGCCCGTACATGACCGAGGACGGGGACTGGTTCTTCTTCTTCTTCACGCCGGATGTGACCGTGCCCGCCAACGAGCAGCTGACGGACGGCGTCACCGGCATCTGGTGGACGAGGTACACGGGCACCGAGTGGACGGCCCCGGAGAAGATAGTGCTCCACGACGACCTGTCGCTCGATGGCGCCCAGTGCTGCGTCGGCACCACGTTGTGGTTCGCCTCCGTCAGGGCCGACAACTATGGGGAGATAGACGTGTTCACGGCGCAGTTCGAGGGCGGCATATGGACGGATGTCGAGAACGTGGGCACGCAGCTCAACGTGGACTACGACATCGGAGAGTTCCACCTCATGCCCAACGGGACCATGATGTACTTCCACAGCGGCTCGTGGGACGCCGGAGGGTCGATGGACATCTGGAGCACGGTCATGGTCGGGGACCAGTGGTCCACGCCAGTCAAGGTCGAGGGCGTCAACACCGACAGCGCGAACGAGGGGTTCCCGTACGTGTCCCCTGACGGGTCGGAGCTGTGGTTCACCGCTGAGAGCACGCTGGGGGAGGGTTACACCGGCCCCGCGATATTCAGGTCCGTCCTCCAGGCCAACGGCACATGGGGCACGCCCGAGGAGATCGTGTCCAACTTCGCGGGCGAGTGCACGTTCGACGACAAGGGCAACCTCTACTTCGTCCACCACTACTTCGTGGACGGCGAGATGATAGAGGCGGACATCTACGTGGCCCTGAAGAACTGAGCCGCGCGCGGGACTAACCGAGCGACCCGGCGAGGCCGCGTGCGTACTCCCTGGCCTTCTCCAGCTCGCCCTCGTCGAGCGGGCCCTTCGCGCCCTTGACCGAGCACCTGAGCGCGGGGGCGCGGACCTTGAGCCCTCTCCTTTCCGCGATGGCCGCCAGGGAGCCGGCGGCCCCGGGCTCGACCCACTTCCTCGACTTCGCGGCCTCCTCGGGGTCGTCGCCCCGATACGGGGAGTAAGTGTCGAACATGGCCACGGGCTTCGCGCCCCATGTCCGGACATCCAACTTCCTCACGAGCCTCTTAGAGGCGCGAGTCATCTTCCCGAACCTGGTCGGGGAGCCGACCATCAGGAAGTCGCCCTCCGAGGGCACCTCCCGGCTCTCCCTGACGTTCAGCAGGGTCACTTGATGCCCGGCGTTCTCCAGCTCCGCCCTGACGGTCTCCGCCACCAGCCTCGTGTTCCCGTACACACTATCGTACGCCACTACCCCTCTCATCGCTATCCCAGGGCACGAATCGCGTCCATGCCTCAAATCATGTGCGCTCCGCCCACTGCCGAGGCAACAATTTCAAATGGTTTGGCAATGATAACCGTCGGGGCCGTCACTCACATGATGGAATCAACGGATTGCCAGACCGTCAAGCGGAGGCTACGGTTCGACTACATGAGGGTCAAGCACGAGCCAGGGTCGAGGACGGTCGAGGGCGTCACATCCCTCATGGCGCACTTCCACAAGCCGCAGCTGAACATCATGGACGTGATCCAGGAGGCCTCGGACATCATCCAGAGGCAGTTCAGGCTGAAATGGGTGATGATCGGCATCAAGGGCAAGAACGACGGCATGTTCAGATACACCGTCATGACGAACATGCGACCCGACGTGTGGGAGAGGCAGAGGCTCAGGACCTACCACTCCGAGGACTTCGAACACACTTGCGACACATACGACTTCGGCGAGATATCGGACCTCACGAGGGTGTACCTCCAGGAGGAGAACCCGCTCTACAGCGAGGATGAGAAGCAGCTGGTGCAGAGGCCGGCGCTCCTCGGGTCCACCAGGACTTCGACCAGCGATACGCTCGAGGCGGACTTCATAGACACGCTCATACGGGGCCCGGGGAACAACCTGCTCGGGTGGATAGAGTACTCCGGCACGGTCGCGAACGAGTTCCCCCACTCGATCGTCCTCCGCGAGATCGAGGGGTACGCCGCCATCCTCGCCGCGGCCATGACGATCCACCTGCGCCAGTGAGCCAAGGGGGTGTCCGCACGCGTGTCACAAAGGCGGTCGTGCGCGGGCCCGGGGTGACTTTCTCGAGATGCATATCGACGCACCCCATGAGGCACACCGTTGACGTCGCCCGCGCCCGGGAGCAGCACGACACATATGTGGAGACGCTCGAGGACCTCGGGCTCGAGATCATCCGGCTCGACCGGGACGACAGGTTCCCTGACTCGTGCTTCGTCGAGGACACCGCCGTCGTGCACGGTGAGAGGGCCCTGATCTGCCGGCCGGCCGAGGAGGGCAGGAGGGGAGAGGTCGAGGCGGTCGAGTCCGCGCTGTCCGAGCGCGTGCGCGTCAGGAGGGCGGAGGCGCCCGCCACGGTCGAGGGCGGGGACGTCCTGCACCTGGGCGACAGGCTGGTCAGCGGGCTCACCAGGCGCACGAACGACGAGGGTGTGAGACAACTCGCGGACTGGCTCGATGTGAGGGTCGACACCGTCTCGGACCCCGCGATCATGCACCTGAAGAGCCATGTGAGCCACATCCGGGGCGGCACGGTCTTGGTGACGAGGGCGTTCGCCGACAAGCCCGCGCTCGACGGACAGGAGAAGCTCGTCGTCCCTGACGGCGAGGAATACGCCGCGAACGTGCTCTCGGTCAACGGGACCGTCCTGATGCCCGCGGGCTTCCCTGAGACGAAGGCGCTCCTGGAAGGAGCGGGCGTCGATGTCGTCGTGCTGGAGATGACGGAGTTCCCCAAGTGCGACGGCGCCATGACCTGCCTGTCCATCCTGCTCTGAAGTCGGGCAGAAAGCATAAGACGAGGGGACGTGCTCCCTATGGCCGATGGGACGCGCATCCCGGTTCTATGTGAGAGTCATCAAGCGCACGTTCGGCGGCCGGTTCGCCCTCGCGCGCCTGACCAGGATCCCGCTCCTCGGCTTGACGATCCGCAAGGCGTTCTTCGACGGCGACGACATGATGATGATCCCGAAGGACGGGGTCGCCGGAAGAGCTGCCCAGAGGACCGTGGTGATAGAGACGGGCCTGTCGGTGGAGCCGCAGGACATCGTACTCCCGTCCAGAGTCGTGGATGAGCTCATCACGAGGGCGGAGGACCATTTCGTGATGGACTTCTGCATATGCCGCGAGTCCAACAAATGCGATGACTACCCGAGGGAACTGGGGTGCCTGTTCCTCGGGAAGGCGGCCAGGAAGATAGACCCGAGCCTCGGGAGAAGGGTGTCCACGCGGGAGGCGCTCGAGCATGTCAGGAAGTGCCGGGAGGCTGGGCTCGTGCACCTCATCGGGAGGAACAAGCTGGACTCGATCTGGTTGTCCGCCGGCCCCAAGGAGGAGCTGATGACGATATGCAGCTGCTGCCCCTGCTGCTGTCTCTGGAAAATGCTCCCCGAGCTCTCGCGCGACATATCCGACCGGATAGTGCGCATGCCCGGGGTCGAGGTCCATGTCGACGCCGACCTCTGCACCGGCTGCGGGAGATGCGCCGAGGGCGTGTGCTTCGTGGACGCGCTGTCCATCGTCGATGGCAAGGCCCGCCTGGACCAGGCGCTCTGCAGGGGCTGCGGGAGGTGCGTCGAGGCCTGTCCCGAGGGGGCGATCAGGCTGGACATCTCAGACAGGGCGTACGTCGACTCCGCGGTGGCGAGGCTGGGCGGGCTCGTGAAATTGAAGGACGGGCCCTAGGACAGCGCGCGATAGAAAACCGTGTAAGGGGTTTATTCTGAAGTCTCAGCCCTGCACTAGGCGACGCCCCAGTACGTCTCCAGGAACGCCCACCAGCCCATGTTGGGGAACTCGAACCCCATGTACAGCTCGTAGCTGGCCGCGCTCGCGACCGTGTACATGCTGTACGATGGCGGGACCAGTATGCCCATGCCCCGGTAGCCGAACATGTCGCTGTTCTTCGTGACACCCATGCCGATCATGCACTCCGGGTACACCTCGAGCACCTCAGCGCACGCCACCGCGGCCGGGTCGTCGGCGTCCAGGTTGTCCATTATGTACTGCACGAAGGTCGGCATGTCCACCTGTCCGGCGGACTTGGCCCCCCACGGGTTCATCGCGGCCATCTGGGCGTCGTATATCACCGACCGGTACGCGTCGATGTCCGCGGCGAGCACGTCGGCCATGGCGAGCACCGCCTGCCCGAGGGCGTCAATCCTCGACATGTCGAACACCGACTGAGTGGTCAGTATCTCGCTCATGTAGGGTGGAACACTGAACAGCTCCGTGAACTCGTCCACGATGATGAGGCTCAGCTCCCTCGCGGCCATGTCGGGATCGTCGTTGAGGCTCAGGAGTATCTCGTCGTACGAGAAGCCCCTCCAGCCGATGTAGCTCTCGCTGGCGATCCAGTAGTCGATGTCCGCGCCCTTGGCGTGGTACTCGTATATCGTCTCCATCTGGCCGATCGAGCCCTCGTCGGCGGCCATGATGTCCACGTGGTGA
>JBFXGF010000093.1:0-5624 GCA_050178275.1 Thermoplasmata archaeon
AGATCCCCACGGTGCTGATTGGAAACAAGCGCGACCTGGTTGGCAAGGACTCCGAGTCGGTGGCGGCGCTCGAGTCGATAGGCAAGGAGCTGGGGTACCCGACATTCCTCGCCAGCGCGAAGACCGGCGAGAACGTGGAGGCGACGTTCGCGACGCTCGGGGAGATGCTGGTGGCCGACGTGGTCGCGAGCAGGCCCAAGGGCGCGGAGGACCTCCCGCAGACGCTGTCGGAGGTCGTCGATTTCATCATCCAGGACTTCTGCGCGCAGTACGGGGACCTCGAGAAGGCCATGCTAATCGTGCAGCACCAGTTCGAGGAGGCCGGCGTGGACATCCGGAAACCCAGCAGGGACGCCGTTCTACAGGCCCTCGAGGGCCTCGCGAAGGCGGAGGAGCTCTCCCTCACGAAGACCGTGGCCGCCGTCAACCTCGAGGAGCGGCAACGGATGGTCATCCTCGCGAAGGGATGAACCGTTTCGCGCATGCCTGGCCACACTGGCGGGCCGCCCGGGGTCGAAGGCCAAAGTTTTATAAGACCGGTGCTATCCGGATTCACGGGATGAAGGTCCACTACATCGCGGGGGTGGCGTTCGACAGCAACGTCTACCTTCTGGAGGATGAGGACCCAGTGCTCGTCGATACGGGCACAGGCTCGTACGCAGACACGACCTTGGAGGAGGTGTCGAACATCGTTCCGCTGGACAGGATCGGGAGGATCGTGCTGACGCACAGTCACTACGACCACACGGGCGGAGCCAAGGTCTTCCAGGAGGCCACGGGGGCGAAGCTGTACCTGCACGAGTCGGAGGCCCGCCCGCTCATGGCCGGGGACACCTCGCTGGTGATCTCCGACGAGGCCGGCAGGAGGCTCAGAGGCCTCGAGGTGGAGCCGCTCAGGACGGGCCAGACGCTGGAGCTCGGCAGGACCACGCTTCAGGTGCTCCACACTCCGGGGCACTCCCCGGGCTCGATCGCCCTCTACGACCCAGAGAGCGCGACGGCGGTTGTCGGGGACACGGTGTTCTGCGACGGCGGCGTGGGTCGATGGGACTTCCCGGGAGGGGACCTGGCTGAGCTGAGGTCCTCGATAAACCGCTTGAGGGAGCTCGGACTTAGGAACATGTACCCGGGCCACGGGTCATATGCCGAGGGTGACGCGAAGGCGCACCTCGCGATGGCCGCGGAGTACATCGCAGAGGCGTACTGATGAAAGTGATCAAGTGTTCGGACAGGAATGAGTGCAAGAAGTGCGACCTCGCACAAGGCGAGATGGATGAGGTGCTGGCTACGCTGAGGTCGGGGGAGCTGGTCGTCTTCCCGACGGACACGCTGTACGGCATCGGGGCGGACCCGTTCAAGGAGTCCTCGGTCAAGAAGGTCTTCGTCGCCAAGAACAGGCCCTTCGACATGCCGCTCTCGATCGCGGTCAGCAACGAGAAGATGATGGAGAGCGTCGCGGTCCTCAACGACAAAGCGAGACTGATCATCAGGGAGTTCATGCCCGGGCCAGTGACAATCATGCTGACCAAGAAGCCGACGATACCCGATATACTCACATCCGGCGCGAACAGCGTGGGCATAAGGATCCCCGAGCACCCGCTCGCCCTTGGCCTCATAGACAGGTTCGGGCCCATCACAGCCACGAGCGCGAACCTGCACTCGCACAAGGACCCGATAGATATCAGCGTCCCGAAGAAGGACCTGAAGGACCATGTCAAGATATACATCGACTGCGGCAAGACGAAGTACTCCGCGCCGTCCACGATCATAGACGTCTCGGACGGCGAGGTCGAGGTCATAAGGAAGGGCGTAGTGCCTCAGGAGAGGATCGAGGACGCCCTCCGTTGACCACGACGCGCTGAAGAAATACCGGCAGGCGGGTGCCATCACCCGAGAGGCGAGGGAGTTCGCCGTTTCACATATCATGCCTGGCATGGGCGCCCTGAGCCTGGCGGAGGCCGTCGAGGGCGTCATACGCTCCAGGGGCGCCCGCTGCGCGTTCCCGGTGAACATAGGCGTGAACTCCGTCGCGGCGCACTACACGCCGTCGCGGTCGGACGACATCGTCCTCAACGTCGGCGACGTGGTCAAGGTGGACCTCGGGGCGCATGTTGACGGTTACCCGGCGGACACCTCTGTCACGGTCGAGCTCGGCACCCGCAACCACCAGAGGTTGATATCGTGCGCCGAGGACGCCCTGAGGATGGCGATCGAGATGGTCGCCCCGGGGACCACGACCTCCGCTATCGGCGAGGCGGTCGAGAGGGCCATCAGTTCCGCGGGATTCAGGCCGGTCGAGAACCTCACGGGGCACAGCATGGAGCGGTACAACCTCCATGCGGGCATCAGCATACCGAGCGTCAAGACACGGGAGAGCGACACCATCGAGGAGGGCATGATCCTGGCCATAGAGCCGTTCTCGACGACTGGCAAGGGCAAGGTCAAGGGCGCCTCGAGAGGCAACATCTACAGGATCGTGCGGGAGCGGAGGGCGCCCGCGGATATATCGACCATGTTTTCGAAGATGCGGGCGCAGTTCGGCGAGTTGCCGTTCGCGTCCAGATGGTGCGACGAGTTCCACCCGAACGCGCAGACGCTCCTGGCCAAGATGCTCAGGATGGGCATGGTCATGAACTATCCCGTGCTCGTCGAGGTCGCGGGGGGCGTCGTTGCGCAGGCGGAGCACTCAATGCTCGTCACCAAGGACGGGTGCGTCGTCCTCACGTGACTTAGGGCACTTGACTGTCAAGGGGATATACTGGCCTAGCCACGCTCTTCTCAGTCGAAGGATAGGCTAGCCTATTTGAGTTCAAAATATAGAGGTGGAGAGGCAAAACGAACACCTCTTTTGGTGAAAAAGTTGTGGGTGGTTCGAAATTCTGGAGGAAATGGCGAGGTGTGTTGGTGATGCCTCTCCATGGTGGAGATTGACAGGACTCCCTCCGTGCCCGTCAGGAGAGAATATAGTGTGTGTGTTTTAATCCTTTTCGGTACACTCGTGAAAGAGTGTAGGCCTGTTTTTGGCGCGAACGTCAGTCCGTGAGGCCCGAATGGACTCATCACGGCCGGGCCAATTGTCACAAGAGACGATGGCACGGTTCAGGTCGTGCTCATAGGGCGTGTCCTCTCCCTCGCGGGCTGCGAATCTTTATTACCTCTCCAGGGTTAACAAAGGCGCAAGCGAGGGTAGCCAAGCCCGGTCAAAGGCGACAGACTCAAGATCTGTTCTCGCAGGGGTTCCCCGGTTCAAATCCGGGCCCTCGCACTTTATTATTTGTGGGTAATGAATTAATATGTTCGGCGACAGCCTGGGCGCGGGACGCCCAAAGCACTTTATACTTCTGCCCCCTTTGCTATGAATTATATTGTGCATACGTGTGGTGAATGATATTCATGGTTCACAACAGGTGAGAGGAGCAGGGTTGCACGCTACGGTCAAGACGCTAGTCGAAGATGTGCGTGACGTCACTCCGCCTGCAATATCGAAGTGGATTGGAAAATTCGCAGGAAATGGACGGGGCAGAGATGCCTCCGATTGCGACGGTGCACTAATTGTCCTGACTGCATCGGACATCGAGATGAGCGATTTCAACCTGAATCCGTTCTATGCGTTCGCCGGTGGCTTCCCCAAGTTTCTGGTGCGGAAGAGCCTGTACCCTTCGTTGCCATCGAATCCAGATGGGACCGCGAAGTTCGCTCCCTACGGTCTGAGAAAGGTAGAATCGCTCTTGGCAGAGGAGTTCGGGGAGGAGAACGTAGTCGTGTCTCACCCCTGCAACTTTCCTCGGTTCATCGGACCGCGGACCAAGGTCGTCGGCATATCCACCATGGATCCCCTGGGAACTGGTTTTGTGAGCCGGACCTATACCAGCATTCTTGGGCTACTCGGAAAACCAGCCACATTGGCCGAGTTCGAGAAACTGATGACTAACCCAGCTCTTAGGAACTGCAGTGCAAGGATTATCGTTGGCGGTTCTGGGGCGTGGCAGATTTCGGATGCTGACATGCATGAGTCTCTTGGCATCGACACGGTCGTGGTGGGCCAAGCTGAGCACTCGCTCATCGAAGTATTCAGAAGGGCGCTGGCCGGTGAGGAACTGGAGAGAGTCATTACAATGGAGACGCCTTCGTGCGATGAGATACCTCCCATCAGGAATGCATCGGTCTACGGCACCGTGGAGATAATGCGAGGCTGCGGGAGGGGTTGTTCATTCTGTTCCCCAACTCTCCGTCAGCGCTATTCCTTCTCCCAGGAGTCCATACTGAAAGAGGTGGAGCTGAATGCAAGAAACGGTACGAGGATGATTATTCTTCAGACCGATGACCTATTCTTGTACCATGCGAAGCCAGGCTTCATTCCGAACAAAGAGGCGATTGTCGACCTCCTCCGTTCGGTGAGCAAGGTAGACGGTGTCGACTACTTGCAGGTGGCTCACGCGTCGCTTGCGCCCGTCATCTACGACCCCTCACTCGTCGAAGAGATTGCGCCCATCCTCGTCGAGAAGTCCGTATGGGAATGCAGAGGTTCTCGATGCGCATCCGTGGAAGTGGGGATCGAGACCGGCAGTCCACGTCTCATGAAGCGGTACATGCGTGGCAAGATGCTGCCGTACAAACCCGAGCAATGGCAGGACGTGGCCGTCCGATCGTTGGGTCTGCTGAATGACAATGACATCAATCCATTGGCTACACTCATCCTTGGCCTTCCAGGGGAGAAAGAGGACGATGTGGTCGCGACCATTGACCTCATCGAGAAGCTGGAGGGTTCCAAGTTGTTCTACGTCCCGCTCCTGTTCACATCGGAGGAGGAGTCCAACCTCAAGCGGCAGAGACATGGGAACCTGAAGGACCTTAGCAGCTCACAATGGGACGTCATATCACGATGTTGGAAGCACAACATCGACGTCTGGAGTCCGGAGCTGAGCAGGGCCGTCATGCTTGCCTGCATGATATCCTACCCGTTCTATAGGTTGAAACATGGGGGAAGGATCTTCGCCCCCGTCATGAGGGTGTCTGGTCTGGGCGATGTGTTTCTCCGCCGCAAAGCGGGTGTTAGATGCCGACCGGATTACTGCATTCCGGACCCGAAATCTGTGCAAGGAGGCGAATCCGAAAATGAAGGTGAGAACTGTGAATGCGGTTGAGCCGAGATGTCGGAGTCGCCGACCCAGGGGCTGGCTCGGACCACTCTGGATGACACGATGGATTGGGTCCTCATTGAACAGTGACGGGTGAAGTCAGCGATGTCGTTCAAGAGAGTCCTTCTGATTAAACCCTCTGGAAGGCACGGCCTCTCATACGCGTTCGACCTGATTCCTACGGGACTCGAGTATATTGCGGCGGCGGTGGAGGATGTCGTGGAAGAAGTTTCCATCCGTGACTTGGAGATGGAGCAGATGCCTTTCGAGGAGGCGGTCAGGGAATCGATTGAGTCCCTCGAACCCGACCTTGTCGGGATATCGATGTCGGCCACGGAGCACAACGAGGGCCAGGAGATTGCACGGCTGGCCAAGGACTATTGCGTCACGACTGAGATGGGTGGATATCATCCGACTGCCATCCCAGACGAGCTGATGTCGCAGCCCCAGGAGGATCTGGTGGTCCGCGGTGAGGGTGAGCTCACC
>JBFXGF010000094.1:0-5594 GCA_050178275.1 Thermoplasmata archaeon
CCTGGCCGTGCCCACGATGTCCCTGAGCCGCTCCTGTATCCTGGACTGTCCCCTGACGATCCAAATGCGCACGTCGGAGGCCCCCTTATGAGGCGAACTCGCCAGCTCCTCGAGGCCTGTCCTCGCGTCCTTGACGGCGCTGAGCATCTCCGACTCTATCCTCGCGACCGCCGCCTTGGGCGGGAGCGCTCTGAACCTCCTTGGCCTGCCCGCGGATGTCTCGATTATCCCCCGCCGCTCCAGCTTCTCGAGGGTGCCGTAGACAGCGGACCTGGGCACATTGGCGACCGCATGGATCTCCCCCACACTGGCCTCGCCCAGCTTGGTCAGCGCCGAGAAAACCTTCGCCTCGTACGTCGTCAAGCCCAATGTCACGAGTCTGTCATTGACATCCTTGTCGGCCATCGCGGGACCCTCCTCCGTTACACGCGCTGCATACAAGTCCGAAATCGCTATATGTTAGTAGCGGTTTAACCGGCCTTCTGTTAGTAGGAGAATAACAACAGGCACGGAGATGTGGACATGATATTCGGTAGACTCGCAGACGCTGTCGTCCGCCACTACAAGCTGATCATAATCATCTGGGTGGTCGCCCTGCTGTACGTCGCCCCCGCGATCACGAGCGTGAGCGACGTGCTCGTGTACCAGGAGACGGAGATGGTGGAAGGGGACATGGAGTCCCTCGACGCCCAGGTCATAATAGACGAGCAGTTCCCCACCTCTCTCGCCAACAGCACCCTCATGGTCGTCCTGACCGGTCCTAACGTCAGTTCCCCCGAGGTGAGGGACTTCTGCATCGACCTCGCCGACCGGATAAACGGCGGGGCCAACCTATCCTATCTCGAGGAATACACGTCCGTGTACTCCGTGTACGAGGGGATGATTTACGCGCTGGCGTCGGAGCTCGGCCCAGCAATCGTTGAGATGGAGTACCAGGTCAACCTGACTGCTTCCCTGTTGTACGGCGTTCCCGCGATGTACCTTGGCAACTGGGTGTACTGGATGTCTGCCGACCCGTCGCTGAACGTGACGGAAACGGACGAAATGGCGTACCAGGCGACGATGGGAATGCTACCTGGTGTCCTCGAGTCCGCCGACCCCTCCGTGGCCCAGCTGACCTACGGCTACTTCTCCACCTTCTCCGCCGCCTGGAACTCCACGAGCGGCGACTTGACGCTCGCCAGCGACCCGCAGCTGAGGGCGGAGACCGCCATAGGCACCGCGGCGCCCTTGTTCATCGCTAGCATGCCGTATCCAGACGACCAGAAGACGGTCTTGTACGCCGTCCTCTCGTCGTTCGATCTATCGAACTTCTCGAACACCACGGCTATACACGGGTTCTCGGTCTCGAGCGTTGCCGCGCTAGCCAGTATCACCGACCTCGAGTTCATGGAGGCCTTATACGCCCTCGGCCCCGAATACGCGCCCGAGGAGCTCGCGGCGTTCTCGAGGGAGGTCGTGAGGTCCAACAACGTCTCGGACCTCCCGGTCCAGCTTCCCCTGGAGTACCTCTCAAGCTTCGTGAGTCCAGACAACACGGCGACCCTCATCGTATTCAGCTTCTGGAAAGACTCGAATTACATGGAGGGCGGCGAGAAGCCCATAGTGGACAACGTCGCGGCCATCAGGGAGATGGTATCCGAGTCGAGAGCGCTCTACTTGACGGAAGGGTACGACACCTACGTGACCGGAGACGCCGCGCTGACCGCGGACATGGAGGAGTCGATGATGGATGAGCTGTCCCTCATCGAACCTGTCACGATAATCGTCATCATAGTGCTCATGGGCATATTCTTCCGCTCTGTCGTCGCCCAGTTCCTCCCGCTCGGGGGAGTGCTTGTGGCGCTCGGGGTCAGCCAGGCGGTCGTCTTCGCCATAGGCTCGCTCGTCGCGGACATCCACTACTCGGTCATCACTCTGCTCTTCAGCATACTGATGGGCGTGGGGACGGACTACGCCATATTCGTCGTCGCCAGGTACCGCGAGGAGCGGACCAAGGGACACAACCGTGAGGAGTCCGTAAGGACCTCTGTCACGTGGGCCGGCGAGAGCATAACCACGAGCGGCGCGACCGTGATGATATCGTTCTTCGCCCTAGGGATAGCCGACTTCTCGATGATCCGGACGATGGGGATGGTGCTCGGGCTGGCGATAGCCATATCACTCCTCGTCGCTCTCACGCTCATCCCCTCGCTCATAATGCTCCTGGGGAACAGGATATTCTGGCCTACGAGGGGGGCCCGGTGGTATCGGTTCGCCGAGAAGACGATGAAGAAGAGGGCGCAGGGACACCACGGATACTTCCACAAGGCCGCCAATTTCTCGATCAAGCACTCCAAGGCGGTGCTGGTGGCGGCCCTGATCGTCTCGGTCCCGACCACATACATATTCCTCGAGGCAGACACCAGTTTCGACTTCATCGGAGGCATGGCGACCGGGATTGAGAGCGGAGACGGGATTACCGCGATGACCGACTCGTTCGGAGCTGGGCGCATCATGCCCACCCAGATAGTCGTCGTGTTCGACGGGCCCATCTACTCGGACGGCAACTTCAGCCTGGATCGACTGAGCGCGATAGACACCATCGCCGCGGAGATCGCAGCGGCCGAGAATGTGAAGCAGGTAACGGGCGTGACAAACCCCACAGGGGACCCGGTCAACTACGTCAACCTGAGCGGCCTCTCCCCCGAGAATGAGGCGCTCATGTTGCAGATGGTCGGGGTCGATGGGCGCACCGCCCTGTTCACGGTCGTCCTCGAAGAGGGCCCGATGACCGAGGAGTCTCTGAGCACGATAGCGGTAATAAGGGACGACCTCGAGGCCTTGCAGACGGCGGACGCGACCGTCTCGTCAGCCGAGATATACGTGGGCGGGTCGTCCGCGGTCATGTACGACCTCAAGATCTCGCTGGGGGAGCAGTTCACTATGATGGAGATCATAGTCGTCATCGGCATATTCCTGGTGCTCCTGATAGTGCTGGGAGCCGTGTTGCTGTCCCTGTTCGCGGTGGTCTCGATCATGCTGAGCATCACGTGGGCGTTCGCCGCGACGGTAGGGGTGTTCAGCTACGGCCTGGGCGAACCCATATTGTGGATCATACCCCTCATACTGTTCATCATGCTGATGGGGATAGGGATGGACTACAATGTGTTCATACTCACGAGGATAAGGGAGGAGAGGCACAAGGGCAAGAGCAACAAGGACGCCATCGTGGAATCACTCGATTGGACCGGTGGCATAATCACCGCGCTCGCGGTCATCATGGGGTCTGCGTTCAGCATGATGATGATCTCCAGCACGATGATGCTGAAGGAGATCGGCTTCGCCCTGGCGTTCGCGATACTCTTGGACGCGATGGTCGTCAGGACCTACATCGTGCCCGCGATGATGACCGTCCTCGGCAAGTGGGGATGGTGGGCCCCGGGGCCGCTCCAGAGGGAAAGGGACGGGACCAGGGGAAGCTCGGGGGAGAACTGACCCGCTCGAAAGAGATTCAAGCAAGATATGCGTTCCACGTCCGCACATGTTGGTCGATGACATCAACAGGGTCGTTGACGAGTCCGCGAGCAGGCTTCTCCAGAGCTCGTCCCCCTCGGTCAGGTACTGGACACTCAAGGACATAATGGGGAAGGACCGGGAGGATGCGATTGTCCAGCGTGTCCTGGAAGAGTGCGAGAAGTACCCTCCGAGGCTGCAGATCATCCGGAAGATCGGCTCGGACGGCACCTGGTCCGTCCCGAGAACGTCTGAGCGGGATGAGGCTTCTTACGCGCGAGCGCCGGAGTACGTCGTCCATATGACCATGCTCAAGAACCTCTTGAAGATTCTACATTTCGTCACAGAGCCCGGCGACCCGCGCGTGGACAGGTCGCTGGAGAGGCTACTTAGCTGGCAGACCCCTGAGGGATACATCGAGGGGCCCATGACGCATGGGTTCCCCCAGCCACATTACAACGGCTACGCCCTCTACCTGTTGGTCGGGTTCTCGGCCGATGAAGACCCGAGGTTGAGCAAACTCGCCGAATGGCTGATGTCGACCCAGAGAAAGGACGGCGGCTGGAACATGCCATACATCCAGGACATAAGATACCGCCCAGAGTACAAGGACATCGGCATGAGCGAGTTCGTCAAACTGATGCAGACCGATGAGAGGGACCGACACGACCCCCGGAGGATGCAAGAGATTCCGAGCTGTCACTGGACCACTGTAATGGTCCTCTGGGGGCTGAACGAGATGCTTTGGTCGAGACGGTCAAGGTGCGTCGAGAAGGGCGCTGACCTCGTGCTCAGCAGATTCTTCCAGAAGAACCCCCACCCGAACTTCTACGAGAGCGAGAAGAACTGGGAGGCGTTGAAGTATCCGAACAACAAGTGCAGCGGGCTGGCCGCACTGGACGTGCTCACGAAAGCGGGAAAAGGACCTGACGACCCGCGGATGGAGAAACCGATACGATGGTTGATATCCTCCCGGCAGAGGGATGGTTACTGGAGCGAATCGGACAGACCGCACACGGAAACGGGCCAATGGATAACGCTGATGGCCCTATGGGTTCTCAAACAATACGCGCGGAAGCTTTGACGCGGTCGGTTCGAGAACCCCTGACCATGACGGCTCATACCCCAACCCACTCCATTCGTCGGACCTCATCTACACCATAGGCTTCCAGGATGTGGCACAACGCCCCCTTCAGACGACCGTCCTCGGGGCTCGCACATCAACAGACCTACTGTCCCTCGGCGAGGTTGATTGCAATCTCCGCTATGTCGGATGAGTACCCACCAGTCCTCTCGATACTCTCTATCACGAACGCGAGTCCGACCGCGACTCGTCCCCGCTTCTTCATCGTATCATCCAGGAACGCGTCCGCCCTCCCCATCAGGAGGGATGTCCTCTCAATGCAGTCGTTCGCGAGAGAAGAGTCCCTCTTGAACAACGCCTCGACGCTGCGGTCCAGGATCGAGACCGCGTCCTCGCCAAGGCGCTCGAGCGTCCGCATCGTGTCGCCGTCGATCCTGGTTTGGCCTAACAGGACGACGCTCCGAGCAATCCTGGTCGCGTGGTCCGCAATCCTCTCCAGCGCTTTCGACGCCAGGAGCATTGAATCCGACTCGAGCCAGGTTGTGTTCATCTTCGCGGCAAACGAGATGTTCCTCCTTATCATCGCATGCTGCTTCTCCACGAACCAGTGCAGGCGGTCTACCTCGTCGTCGCGAGAGATGACCACGTCAGCCACCCCTTTGTCGAGGTCCTTCACCGCCCTCACGGATTCTTCCAGCATGCTCTTCGTCATGAGATGCATCCTGCGGACGACCTTCCTCATGTCCAAGTCCGCGTGGTCCGCGACATCCTGAAGCACGACGAGATTGGGGCTCTCCTCAACCACCTCGGGCCCAATCACACGCCGGGCGAAGTCTTGGATAGCAGTCCTCAGCTCCGCGGGGATTCGTCCCTTGCTGTGCACCTCGATGATATCATAGCCTGTGACATATGACCCGACGAGCTGTCTGAGGAGAGTCTTCGAGTCGGTGGCCTGAGTCACTTCCACGACCATGACCAGCTTCTCAGATTCGCGCGGGATATGTGGGTCCACCGA
>JBFXGF010000095.1:0-5591 GCA_050178275.1 Thermoplasmata archaeon
ATCGGCAGCAGTTTGAGGTCCAGGCCCTTCCAGCGGTCCAATATCTCGCAAGGGAACGGGTTCAGCTCGGGTGTGGTCATTTGATCCCGGGGCCCGGTAGTTGGACGGAGTACTTCAATCTAACGGAATCCGTGCAATATCCTGTGTGTTTCGGCCATTTTTCGTATGTCAGACAGGCATATGACAACGAATAGCACACCGCCGACCGGCGAAAAACAATCATTTCCCGAATCTGCGGACCCTCTGCTGATACGACCTCACGGCCCTCATGAAGTCGATCTTCCTGAACCCGGGCCAGAAGACATCCGAGAAGTACAGCTCCGAGTACGCCAGCTGCCAGAGGAGGAAGTTGGATATGCGCTCCTCCCCCGAGGTCCTCAGTATGAGGTCGGGGTCAGGCAGGTCCGATGTGTACAGGTACTCTGACACCGTCTTCTGCGTGATGTCGCCCACTTCGAGCTCCCCCCGCCTGACGGCCTCGGCGAGCTTCTTGATCGCGTGGACTATCTCCTCCCGGCCGCCGTACCCGACGGCGACGTTGAAGGAGTACTCGGTGTAGTCCTTCGTCTTCTCCTCGGCGTACGCGATGGCGTCCTGGACGTCCTCTGGAAGCAGGTCCTTCTGGCCGAGCACCCTGACCCTGATCCTGTGCCTGTGGACCCTCTCGTCGTCCCCGAGCGTCTTGAAGTTCTGCACGAACATCCGCATCAGCGTCTCGATCTCGTCCTTCTCCCTGCCGACGTTCTCCGTGGAGAACGCGTACACCGTCAGGACCTTGATGCCCAGCTCGAGGCACCACTCGAGCATCTCCTCGAGCTTCTGCTTGCCCTTCTCGTGGCCCTGGGCGACGACCAGGCCGAACTCGGTCGCGTACCGCCTGTTGCCATCCATGATGACGGCCACATGATGGGGCACTGGCTGGGACATCACCTCTTTGAGAAGCCTCTTCTCGTATGTCTGGTACGCCGTCCCGGATATGGCCTTGGATATCTCGCCAGTCATGTCCGCCGGGCCTCTATGCGCGGGTCGGATTTAAGCCTATAGGTGCCCGAAGTCCTCCGGGAGGCCCGCGCTGTACAGGCCCAGGTCCACGCAGCCTATCGCGGCCACGGCGCCTATCGCCCCCCGCCTTCCGGTGACCTCGTGTATGGATATCGCCGACCTCTCGGCCGCGTGCTCGGCGTCGTGTATGGACAGTATGACCTCTTTCGCCTCGGCCCCGAACCTGACCGCGCTCGCGGGGACGTCTATGCCCTCGTACGAGGCCACGACCGTCTCGTCGGAGAAGGTGTTCTCGGCCACGAACTCCTTCGCCCACCCTATCGCCGCGTCCACCTTCTCCGGCAGCACGGCGAAGGCGAGCGCGGTCGACGCGCAGTTCGTGGTCTTCTGGGGGGCGTGGGGGTTCAGCTGCACGATCTTGTGCGTGAGGAATATCCCGTGGGGCATCTCCCTCCCGAGCTTGAGGCCGAGTACCCAGGTGGCCCCCTTCTCCTTGGTGTCAGTGTCATCGATCCCGATTATGAGGCGTCTGTGGAGCGGGGTCGTGATGCGTATCTCGACCTGCCGCGCCCCGCCGACCTCCTCGTCGCTCAGGAACTCGGCCTTCTCGACGCCCTCGGCCTGGGGGAGGCACGCGCCCACGCCCACGCTGGCGCCCGCGAGTCCCATCCAGGTGGTCTCGACCTTGCCGTCCCTGACCTCCAGCGACCTCAGGGCCTGGCCCCCGGTCTCCTTCGACGCGGGGCCGAAGTGGACCTCGCCCTCGCCTATCCTGGCGTCCATCAGGAGCGTCGTCCCCTGGACCTCGACATGCTCGACCACGCCGCCGGCCCTCAGCCTGTTGACCGCGTCCCACTCGACGGGCCCCTGGGCGCAACACTCCTCGAATATCCTCGCCCTGTTCGTGCGCCCGTCGACCATGGTGATAAGCCTCCTCGCGAAGAGGGGCCCGTGCCGCTGCCTGATCTCGAGCGGTGTGAAGACCTTGGCCATCTGCTATCAGACTTCCAGTACCTCTCCCGGGACCATTATCCGGACCTTGGCCTTGGACTGCTTCCTCACGAGCTTCTCGAACTCCTTGGGGTCCTGCTCTATCGCGGGCCAGGTGTTGTAGTGCATCGGTATGACCATCTTCGGGGAGATGAGCTTGGTCGCGAGCGCGGCACCCGCGGGGTCCATGGTGTAGAACCCGCCGATGGGCAGGAGCGCCACGTAGGGCCCGTACATCTCCCCCACGAGCTTCATGTCCCCGAACACCGAGGTGTCCCCGGCGTGGTAGACGACCTTGCCCGAGTCTATGACCATGCCGGTCGGCATCGCGGCCGAGAACTCCAGCCCGGGGGCGCCTATGCTGGACGAGTGGAAGGCGGGGACCATGGATATCTTCGTGTCCTTGATCTTGGCCGTGCCGCCTATGTTGAACCCGGTGGCCTTTATCGAGCACCTCTCGAGGTACAAGGACATCTCGACGATGCACGCGACCTCGGCCCCTGTCCTCCTCGCGATGGCGACGGCGTCGCCGAGGTGGTCGATGTGACCGTGCGTCACGCATATGATGTCGCAGTCCACCTCCTCAGGCCTGACGGCGGCCTTCGGGTTTCCCGTCAGGAACGGGTCTATGAGCACCTTGTTCTTGCCGTGCAGCAGGAAAGCCGAGTGTCCCAACCACTGTATCTTCATTCAGACCATCCCGGAGCCATCAACGAGTCCGGGCTATTTGTTGATTTTGAGGGATTGCACGAGGTACTTGTCCGCCAGGAACCTGCCAGGCAGGTCGGACAGGTTCAGGGCCTTCAGGCCGCCTGACTCGTAAACGAGCCACTTGCCCTTGACGCCGACCAGGCGCCCGATGTGCACGCCGGGGGTGTCCTGGAGCACGGGCGCCGCGGGCAGGGGCAGCCTGAGCGGGTAGCCCTCGAGCCGCCTGAGCGGCTCCACCGAGAGGCCTCGGGTCTCCCCCAGCCTCGTCCTGAGCTCATCGTAGCGCGCCCTCAGGCCCTCGTGGTCCAGCGGGCGCGAGAACCTAGACAGTATCGTCTGCTGCTTGACCCACTGAGGGATGTCCAGCCCGCTGGATATCTCCTTCTCCCCTTCCCTGGCCGCGAGCCTGTTCGGGAACGTCCCGATGATGGCGAAGGCGTCCGCGCCCTGCTCCACCAGCCTCCTCTCGACCCTGCGCGTGGAGCTCATGCCGATCTTCGCCATCGTGTCGTAGAAGGCGAGGTAGAGCACGTGCTGTCTCTTGCAGAACTCGTTGTCGCATCTGCTGCCGTCGCACTTGGGCTCGAATATGCATTCCAGGTCCTCGATGAACGCCTCGCCAGCGCACTCGTCGCACTGGGAGAACTTGGTGACTGGCGTCTTCCCGGGGCACTCCAGGTAGCGGTCGCCCTCGAACCGGCCTATGCAGACCTTCTTGCCGCCGACGACGAAGTCCGCGGGGTCGAACCCGACCTGGACCACCTCGCGGTTGAAGGAGTCGTAGCAGTCCAGCTTAGGGTCGAACCCCTCCCAGTAGAACGCGAGCGCGTGCAGGGGCAATATCTCCTCGAGTCCATCGGCCAGCGGAGGGTCCCGCCTGTCTAGCATCGGGCACGTGTTCTGGCGTGGTGGCTAATAATCGTTTGCACGGGCGGGACGAACGTGCGCGCCTACTGCTCAGGCGCGTCCTCGCGGGGCTCCCTCTCAGGGGGCGGCGCCTGCACCGGGAACTCGGACAGGTCGACCTCTATCTTCTTCAGGTACTGCGGCGGCACGTCCGTGGTGAGGTAGACGGTCCTCCCGGCCTTCTGTATCACGATGCCGTCCTCGGCCGCGGCCTTCGAGTCCACCTCGAGTATGACCGGGTCCGGGGTCCTGACCCTGCCCGCGTTGACCGCGTCCCCCACCGTCTTGCTCAGGTGCACCTTCTTCCTGTCGGAGGGCTTGAGCCCCACCTCGAGGACGATGTCGACCTCCTCCGCGGTGGTCGGGTAGTACAGCGTGTCCGGGGCGCCGACGGCGTCCGTGTCCAGCTCGATCTCGAACGAGTGGGCATACGTGGCCCTGATCATGCCGTCCCTGTGCTCGTACCTGCCCTTGTCATCGGTCTCTATGATAGCGACTATGTGATGCGGGCGCAACCAGTGGAACCGCCTCTGCTTGCGGTGCAACGCCTCTACGAACGCTTTGAGGTCCACGAAACCATGCCTGTCGACCCTGAGTTCGAACCTCTCTGGAAAGTGCCTGAGCACGCCGGCCAACGTCCTGCTGAGCCTGTCCAGCTCCTCGTCGTTCATCAGGAACCGGCCCTCGTCCCCGCACACGGGGCAGAACTCCGCCCTGAAATAGCCGTGGTTCACGCACTCCTTCAGCATCCTGCAGACCTCAAGTCGGTTATGTGCAGACCCGATAAAAGCTTTCGCAAGGCAGGGATGAGAAAGGTAAGGGTTTCTCGAAGGGGTTTCACGGCTCTCGCTGGGCGCTCACGCCGTCGACGCTTGCGGGACCTCTGGCGGCTGGGTCATGAAGGCGATGGCCAGTGCGGCCAACGACCCCACGGCGACCCCGATGAACACGTACTCGAAGCCGCCGGACACGAACGCCGGTATGAGGGCGCCAATGACGCCGCCCACGCCGTACGACGTGAACACCTTGCCGTAGTTGTCGCCGAAGTTCTTGGTCCCGAAGTAGTCGGCCGTCGTCGGCGGGAACAGCGCGAAGTTGCCGCCGAAGCAGAAGCCCACCGCGGACACGATAACCGTGACGGCGATGAACACGGTCGTCTCGTCGATTGGCTTGGCCATGACGAACACAGCCGCCGCGATGTAGATGATCGCCTGCGTCAGGAACATCATCTTCATCGCCTTCGTCCTGCCCATCTTGTCGGAGACGAACCCCCACGCGACCCTGCCAGCGCCGTTGAACACTGCTAGGATGCCCACGATGGTGGCCAGTTGTGACGTGAGCAATATGTTATCAGTGGCCGAGTCGAACCCCACGTTCTCCACAGCGTAGATGTCCTCGAACGCCTGCGCGACGTTGCTGACGTTGCCGATCATCATCAGGCCGCATGTCGCGGACAGGACGAACATCGTCCACAGGAACCAGAAGGACTTCGTCCGGATCATCTCACGCCAGGCATAGTCCCTCCCGGGCGCGCCGACCGAGCCCGCCTTCGGGGGTGTCCAGCCAGCCGGGCAGTAACCGGGCGCCGGGTTGATGAGGAGCATGGCGCCAGCCAGGACCATGGCGAGGAATATTACGCCAAGGTACAGGTAGGCGTTCACCACGCCGCCCATGCTCTCGATGAAGTAAGTCCCGACCTGGGCGAATACGAACGTGCCCGCGCCGAACCCCGCGACCGATATGCCGCTGACGAGTCCCTTCTTGTCCGGGAACCACTTCACGCAGCAGGCGAGCGGGCAGCTGTAGCCGATACCTACACCGACGCCTAGGACGGCGTACGAGAGATACATCATCGCGAGGCTCTCCGTCGAGAACGACGACAGCACGGAGCCAATCGCGTAGACGACGCCGCCGAGCATCGCGATCTACATCGGGCCCTTCCTGTCCAGCAGGTAACCTCCTAGCTGCACCGATATCCCGAA
>JBFXGF010000096.1:0-5568 GCA_050178275.1 Thermoplasmata archaeon
TCTCGACGTCGTTCGGCGTCGAGACCTTGACCGACAGGAGGGCCCTCGGGTTGATGGCGACCGCCCAGTCGAGGTGCTTCTTGTGGTCCTCGACGGAGTAGACGCTGTGGAACGGGAACGGGGAGAACAGGCTGGTGTACGGCACGGCCTCCCTCATCCGGGCGACGTCCGGGGTGTTCTTGTCGCCGAGCAGGTGGCCGCCCAGGCCGGGCTTCGCGCCCTGGGCGTACTTGAACTCGAGTATGCGGGAACGCTGGATGGTCTGCTCCCTCACCCCGAACAGGCCCGTCGCTATCTGCGTGACGACGTTGTCCTGGTAGGGTATGAGCGCGTCCGGGTACCCGCCCTCGCCCGTGCATACGAAGGTGCCCCACATCTTCGCGGCCTTGGCCCTCGCGACCATCGTGTGGACGCTGATGGACCCGAACGACATGCCCCCGCCGTAGACAGGGATGGGTATCTCGATGCGCTCGCCCGAGCCGCGTCTGTTGAGCTGGATCGCGGTCTTGATCTTGAGCGGGTCGAACCGGCCCTTGGCCTCCGGGAGCTTGAAGTAGAGCTTGTCGAAGCCACCGCCGGACCGGCCCACGTTGCCTGGGTCATCCAGCGCTATCGGTTTGCCCGTCTCCGCCTGACGCCATGTGGACGTGATCATCTCGGCTGGCCAGCGCGGGTCGCCCATGCTCGCGTAGTTGTCGCTCTCCCTGATGGACAGGGACTTCGTCGGGCAGTTCGCGACGCAGAAGAAGTAGTTCACCTCGCACGACGGGCCGATGCACTTCGTGTCGTCCGGCGGTAGGATCTTGGTGTGCCCCTCGATGCGCTTGTGGACGCAATATGGGCACAGCGACTCGCACATGCCGCACGAGATGCATGTGTCCGCCCTGTGCACGGAGTACCTGTTCATGAACCCCAGCCTCTCCGCCGGGGCGAGCGCCACCTCGGGGTAGGCGTCGGTGTACGCGCTCGGGCGCTTAGCCATGCTCGCCACCTCCGGACAGGGTCGAGAGGAACTCCTTCTGGATGTCATCGTAGAATATCGCGCGGCCGACCTCGCCCCTGAGCCTACGGACCTCCCTGATGCCCATCGCGCCGAGCATCTCGAGCATCTGGTCCCTCCACGCTCCCACCAGGTTGGTCACGCGCCCTTGGACCCATTCAGGGTCGGCCTCGCCGATGGACGCTGGACAGGACGACGGCTTGCAGGTCGAGCACAGCCTGCAGCTCAGGGCGACCATGAGCGCGGTCTCCAACGACACGGCGTCCGCCCCGCAGACGATCGTCTTCGGCACGTGCTCTGCGGCCGCCAAGCCGCCCGCGGCTATCACCGTGATCTCGTCCCTCACGCCCTCGGCCGTCATCGTGGTGTGCACCGCCCTGAGCGAGTCCTTCGCGTGCCTGGTCTCGCCCCTGCCGTGCTCCCTGCCGTCCTCGTCGTACTCGAGATGGGCGACGGGCACCTCCGCGTCCAGCATCTCGAGTACGGTGTTCTCCACGCCCTTGGACGCCTGGATCCTGAGTGACAGTATCTTGTCAGGGAACCGCTTCGCGAACGCCTTCGCCCAGTTCTTCCAGGACGTGCCGACCCGGAGCTCCACCATGCGCGTCCTCGGGTCGACCTCGAGCGACTTGACGTCCGTGCCTTCGGAGTGGACGGGCACTATCTGGGCTGGGGCGACCTCCATGAGCTCCTTCGTGATCCTCTCCTGGGGGATCAACAGGAACGTGTCGAGCGCCTTGGCGGCCAGCGCGAAGCCCATGAGCGCGTTCGGGCCCGCGGCCTCCAGCCTCGTGACGTCGAATATCATGGGGATCGAGAGCTCGACCACGGGGGACAGCTCAGTGGCGAGCTTCCCCGACGCGTCGAACTCCAGGGACAGCGGCATGCGCCCGATGTCCACGCTGGTCGATATGGTCTCACGGCCGTGGATGCCGTCCCTCGTGGGTCTCACGATCTCGGACATGTCGGTCCACACGCCGTCGTAGTCCGGACCCGCGAACATCCCCCTGTACCCCGCGCCGAGCACCGGTATCTTGCCAGTCTCCGCCTCGCCCCAGATCGTGCTGACCCTGAGAGGGGTCCAGATGCCGCGCCCGAGCGCCCTGTAATCCTGTCCGAGGGACATCGTGAGCGCCCTCTGCGGACAGTCGGATATGCACCTGAAGCAGTTCTTGCAGAGGTGGCTGACCGGGTCCGCCATCTCCCTGGGGTCGTCCTCCCTCCTCTTGTGCACGCCGAAGATGCAGGCCTTCTCGCACTTGCCGCAGTTGACGCAGTTGGGGGACCGCGTTATGACGAACTTCGGGACGGGCGGCGCCGTCGACGGGACGGTCTCGATCGGTATGTGGTACCGTTCATAACGCATCGGGACCACCTCCGCCCCTATACTTTGGCGCCCCTATGACGAGCCCGCGCTGCACGAGGTCGTCGTACTCTGGCGACGACTCCGCGAACCTTACGAACCGCTCGATCTCATGGGCGTCCCTGCCGAACTCCCTCTCGAGCCTTCGCTCGAACTCCTCGTAGAACGGTATGAGCTCCAGCTTCGATTGGCAGACCTGTTCGCATGCCTTGCACCGCATGCACAGGAACATCCGGTGGGCGTGCTCCTCGGATATCTTGGCGCCCGCGGCCATCGCCTTCGCCGTGAGCAGCTTGCCCCTCGCGGTCACGCGCTCGTCCCCGACGATGAGGTACGCTGGGCACACCGCGACGCAGGCGCCGCACATGGCGCACTCGTCCGCTATCCTCAGGTCCAGGGGCCTGTTCTTCGGCTCGAGCCTGTCGCGGGCGAACCCTGTGATTCTGTGGAGGACCGGGAGCACGAGCGGGGACATCATCAGGACCGTCCTGAGGACGGGGCCCATCAGCTTCGGCTCCATCGCGAGGCCGCTCACCGCACCGAACCTTCCGGAGAGTCGGAAGTACTTGCCCGGGTTCATCACGCCTCTCGGGTCATACTCCGCTTTCAGGCGCCGCGTCGCGTCCCTCGTGTCCTTGTCCGCGATGTCCGAGAACGCGTGGTTCCAGACGCCGACCGAGTACGGCTTCGCCCCCGCGTCGACCGCGAGCCTCATGAGCAGGAGTGACTTGAACGCGGCCAGCGTGTAGAGGAGGGTGTTGCCCTGGTCCGTCATGAAGAAGCACAGCAGGAGCGCCTCGTCCCCCGGAAGCATGTGGACCTCGAACATCGGCTCGAGGTCGAGCTCATTCGACAAGGACGATATGGATGAGATGAGCGCCTTCAACGAACCCCTGGACGCCACGACCTCGAGGCCGAGCATGCCGGGGCCGAACCTGCGCAGCTTCATGGGGAAGAACCGCTCGTTCCAGACGTACCTCGCGACGTACTCGGGCTGTTCCTGGATGCCTTCCGAGGCCACGAGCGAGTCGAAGGCCTTCTGCGACGCGTCGTCCTCGATGTACACGATCACCGCGTCCCCTGGGGTGATGCGCGGGGTGTCCAGCATCCTGTTGGTGTACGACACCCTGAGGGCGCTCTCGTAGAATATGTGGACGGGCTTCACGGACTCGGCCGCCCCCTCGGCGAACGCGAGCGCGCTGGCGTGGTCCGGGAACATGACCAGGCGCGGCCTCGACCGCTCGGGCGCTCGCCTCACCTGCAGCGTTACTGATGTGACGACCCCCAGCTGGCCCTCGCTCCCGAACACGAGCGGGAACTCCTTGTCCGCCTGAGTGAGCCTGACCGCGCCGCGCCCCGGGGTTGCGAGTTCGAGGGATAGCGTATTGGACACCAGGCGGCCCCTGGAGAGACTGTTCATGCCCACACCGCCCGTGGCGACCCAGCCCCCGACCGTCGAGAACTTGCTGGAGGGGCAGGTCATGAGCGTCAGGCCCTTCTTGCCCAGTTCGTGGTCGAGGTCCGCCCAGCGCACGCCCGCCTGGACCGTCGCCGTCAGCGCCCCCTCGTCTATATCCAAGACCTTGTTCATGCGGGACACATCGAGCACGACGCCGCCCCTGACGGGCATCGAGCCGCCGAACGGGGACGAGCCGGCGCCCCTGGGTATGACGGAGGTGCCAGTCGATGACGCGAACCTGAGGACCTCCAGCACGCCCTCGTCGGACTCCGCCTGCACGATCGCCTCCGGGGTCGGGCTGAACAGCATCTGCCTCAGGAACCGGGGTATCTCGGACTGGTCCCTGGAGTACAACATCCTCTCGCCCGGGGACGACACGATTCTGGAGCCGCTCACGCACGACCGGGCGAGCCCCTTGTGCAGAACGCCCTCGGGTGGCTCCTCCTTGGCGGGGAAGGTCGTCCGGGGGGAGCGGGAGAGGTCGGGAGAAATGGCCCGCCCTACATCTGCGCTCTCCACGTGCATCCCCCTTAGGAACAGAAGTCCCTTCTGGTCCCTTCCGAATCTGGAGCGAAGGCGCCCTGGGATACCACAGCACGGGTGTCGCGTGTGGTGCGCAAATGTACCTCAACGGCCCCCAATGACGTCTTATCGCTCAAACGCGAACGGCGTACGCATGGTGCGTATTTATCCCTTTCCAAGGGGAAACCGCCACTGACACGGCGGAAGAGGGGGCATACCCATATATCCCGGCACCTTGCCGGGGGCATGTACCGGCGAAGGTTATTAATAATGACCCGGGCAAATGGGTACCCAGCACGAGTTGTGTGCCGAACGACACGGGAAAAGCCGAACAGCGCGATGTTTTTACGCCAATGGTTTGATTTTCCGCGTAGCCGCGACGGAATGCAATTCTGCACACCAGAAAAGGAAGAATAGACATGGAAGAGAGCGTAGGTAGCGCCCCAGAAGAGGGCCAGAGCGTAGAGACGAAGATAAAGGACCTGACCCCGCAGTCGAAGAGGGTCGATGTCCTGGCGAAGTGCCTGGATGTCAGCGAGCCGAAGGACATACCTGGCCGGTTCGGCAACACCAGAAGGGTCGCGGAGGCCACATTGGCCGACGATACCGGTGCGATCGTGATGTCCCTGTGGGACGACCAGATCGGGACCATAGCCAAGGAGGACACGCTCGCCGTGAAGAACGGGTACGTGTCCCTCGTGAGAGGGCACATGCGCCTGAATGTCGGCAAGTACGGCCAGCTGTCGAAGGCCGAGAAGACCCTCGACACGACCGCGACCGAGCCGAACATGAGCGAGAAGGAGTACGAGCAGGAGCGCAGGCGGTACGGCGGCGGCGGTGGCGACCGTGGCGGAAGGCCACGCGGCGGCGACCGTGGCGGCAGACCGCGCGGCGACTTCGGCGGACGTGACAACGACGACAGGCCCAACTACATGAACAAGGGCCGCAGAAGGTTCTAAGTCACGCCTGTGCGCCTGAGAGGACCTGGGCCCCGCGTCCGGGTCAGCCAAACTCCTTACCCGTTTTTCACTCCAGACCGTCAGCCACGGCTTTGGACCTGAGTTTCTCGATGACCTTGGGGTCGTTGTGCTGCGGTCCGACTATGGACGAGAAGATGAAGTACCCCAGCCCGGTCGTGAAGCCGACGGACCCTATCACGAGCCATATCATGGACGCCTGAGGCATGAGGGTCAGGAGGGTCATGCCCAGCAGGAAGCCCACGCC
>JBFXGF010000097.1:0-5549 GCA_050178275.1 Thermoplasmata archaeon
CCGAAGAGGACCGACAAGAAGCTCAAACTGGACGACTTCATGTGATTGGACGGCAAACCTGTTCGCCGTCAACGGCTAGGCGTCCCTGACGCATAGTGTCTGCGCGAGGACGTTCCTCATGCCTACCGAATGGGAGATAGCGATCGCGTACGACTCGGATGGCCGCTCGGGCTACCAGACGGGCTGGGGCTTCTCGGCGGTCGTGTCGGTGGACGACAGGAGGGTGCTGTTCGACTGCGGTTGGGACGGGCACATGCTCAGGCACAACCTCGGGCGCATGGGCCTCACGTTCGCGGACATCGAGAAGGTGGTCGTGTCCCACGCGCACTGGGACCATCTCTCGGGCCTCCCGGAAGTGCTGTCGGAGCCCATGAGGACCGACCCACTGGAGGTGTTCGTCCCAGCCTCCTTCTCGGACAACCTCAAGAAGGAGATATCGAAGCGCGCGCAGCTGAGGGAGGTCGACGGCCCGGAGGAGGTCGTCCCCGGCCTGGTCTCGACAGGCCAGCTGGGGAGCCCGCTCCAGGAGCAGTCGCTCGTGGTCGTGGACGGCGGCAAGGCCATCGTCCTGACCGGGTGCGCCCACCCTGGCCTGGGGGTCATATTCGGCCGGGTCGAGGAGATCGCGCGCCCGTCCTGGATCGTCGGCGGCCTGCACGGGGCGAAGGCGTCGTACCTCCCATCCAGCCTGGACAGGCTGGTGCTGTGCCACTGCACGAAGGAGAAGGACGCCATACTGGCGGCGTTCCCTGGTAAGGCGTCCATCGGGAAGGCGGGGGACGTGTTGACGCCGACAGGGCAAGCCGACTGACCCGTCCCATTGTGCAAATCTTTAAATATATATGTCTGAATGGGGCGCAACTTTTAAATAATTCGGCCCCCTATCATCCATCATGAACCCCGCCCCGCGAGGCCGCCGCCGAGGAAGGAGATGGATCGATTGGGTCCCTCCCGCCGACATGTACTACCCGCGCTCAGCCGCGGGCGGCCCCACAGGCTTGGCCAGACTCTCCGTCGAGGAGATGGAGGCCCTCAGGCTCGTCGACCTGCTCGGCCTGCCCCACGAGGAGGCCGCCGGCATGATGGGCGTGTCCCGCAAGACCCTATGGAGGGACCTGACATCGGCCCGCAGGAAGCTCGTCGAGGCGCTCATCAATGGCTGGGCGATACAGATCTCCGGCGGCGACTACCTCATGAGGGGTGGCGGGGAGAGTGAGAGGTGAAGATGATGGCAGGGGGACGCGGACGAGGTAACAGGCACAGGCGGATGTACTACGCCACAGGCATCCCGGGCATCGGCAGAGGCGGAGGCCCCGGACGCCGGCCTCAGGGGCCCGTGGCGGACACGGCGCGTCCGGCCGCGCGCGACGACCCGTCGCCGGGCCTGAGCAGGGAGGACGAGCTGAGGATGCTGGAGGAAGAGGAGATGATGCTGAAACAGGAGATCGATGACCTTGACAGGACCATCGGTGGCCTGAGGAAGAATAAGGAAAGGGAGGTGAACAAGTAATGCCAGGTGGAGACAGGACTGGACCGGGGGGCTACGGCCCCAGGACCGGGCGCGGCTTGGGCTATTGCTCAGGTTACGACGCTCCAGGCTTCGCGAGCCCTCGCGGGTTCGGAGGCAGGTTCGGAGGCGGCTTCGGCCGTGGCCGCGGCTACGGCCGCGGGTTCGGCAGGGGCTGGAGGTTCCAGGCCGCATACGCGCCGCCGATCTACGACGCCCCGTCTAGAGAGGACGAGCTCGCGTATCTGCAAGACATGCAGAAGTCGTTCGAGCAAGGCCTCGAGGACGTCAGGAAGCGGCTCAAGGAGCTCTCTGACACGGTCGAGAAGAAGTGACCGCTCAAACCCTTTAAGCCCTCGATTTTTCACGAGTGATTGCCTCGCCAGGCTTACAGGTTCGCCGTGTTTGGCATATTGTCGCGACGCCATGGACGCTCATGGGCGAGGAAGCTAACCAGAGATTGCCATGCGAGCAGGCGCTAGCCTTCGGCCCGGTCCCCTCCAGGCGGCTGGGCATATCCGTGGGGGTGAACGTCGTCCCCAGGAAGGTGTGCTCCTACAACTGCGTCTACTGTCAGCTGGGGCGGACCACGAAGCTCACGCTCGACAGGGCGGCCTACACCCCGACCGGTGAGATCGTCTCCGCGGTCCTCGAGAAGCTCGGACTGGCGCCCCACACGGACTACGTGACGGTGATAGGGGACGGCGAGCCCACGCTCGCGGCCAACCTGGACGAGGTGCGCGCCCGCGTATCCGAGGCGTGGCCAGGCAAGACCGCCCTCCTCACCAACGGCTCGTTGTTCTGGATGGGCGATGTCAGGTCCGCCGCGGCGGGTTTCGACGCGGTGCTGCCGACGGTCTCGGCCGGCGACGAGAAGACCTTCCGGAGGCTCCACAGGCCCCATGGCTCGCTCTCGTTCGACAAGTGCGTCGGCGGCCTCAAGACCTTCTGCTCGGAGCACGCGGACAAGACCTGGGCCGAGGTGATGCTGGTCAAGGACATCAACGACACGCCGGAGTCGCTCCGGGCGATCGGCGCCCTGGTGGAGGAGCTGTCCCCCGCCGAGGTGCACCTGACCGCACCGATCCGCCCGCCGTCGGTTTCGTCCGTCCAGCCGCCCGCGAGGGAGTCCATCGACCTGGCGCTGCGGGAGATACCTGGCTCGGTCGACTTCACGCACCCGGAGACATCCGACATGCCCGCCTCCAAGGCGAGCCCGGGCCAGCACCTGGTCGAGATAACGGGCACGCACCCGCTCCGGCGGTCGCAGGCGATGGACGTGCTGATGAACGCCGGCCTGTCCGAGAGCGGCGCCGCCGAGGCCCTGGCCTCGCTCGTCGAGTCGGGCTCGCTCGTGCCCCTGGAGCGCCAGGGGGACAGGTTCTATGTGAGGGGTCGTCCCCGCCCCGCGCGCAACACGTTTAAATAGACCTACCATTCTGTTCCGACCCGCAGCGGCGAGACCTCCCTGGTCTCGCATGGGGATGTGCGCCCCGTGGGCGTGAACCCTGAACGGCTGGATGTGACACGATGGCAGAAGAGGCTAAGTCAACTCCCAAGAAGGAGCGCAAGGCAAAGGCGCCCGCTGAGGCGCCTGAAGCGGCCCCGGCACCCGCGCCCGCAGGCGCGGCCGAGGCGAAGAAGGGCGGGCCCGCCAAGAGCATGTATCATTATATCGGCGAGGCCTGGAAGGACGTCGACAGCGACGAGATGAAGCAGCTGATGTGGCAGCGCATGGTCGACTGGAGGAAGGAAGGCACCTTCGTCCGGGTCGAGAAGCCCCTGAGGCTGGACAAGGCGCGCCAGCTGGGCTACAAGGCCAAGCAGGGCTTCGTCATCGTCCGGACGAAGGTCAGGAAGGGCGGCCTGAGAAAGCACAGGATCAGGAAGGGCCGCAAGCCCAAGAGGAAGGGTATCCTGAAGATCACCATGAAGAAGAACATCCAGAGGATCGCCGAGGAGAGGACCTCGAAGAAGTACCCGAACCTAGAGGTGCTCGCGTCCTACTGGGTGGGCGAGGACGGCCGCCACAAGTGGTTCGAGGTCATACTCGTGGACGTGAACCACCCCGTGATCAAGGCCGACCCGAAGCTCAACTGGATCTGCAGCTCGAAGCACACGCACAGGGCCATCAGGGGCCTGACGCCGGCCGGCAAGAAGGGCCGTGGCCTGGTCAGGACCAGGGGCATGGGCGCGGAGAAGGTCAGGCCTTCGCTGCGGGCTCACAAGAGGATGGGCACCTAGGCCCTCACCCTCTCGAGCAGCCTTCGGACATCTTCCTGGGACATACCAATGAGCGGATGGAACACCGGGAGGTCTCCTTTCAGGAAGGCCCCGCGCTCCAGGTCATCGACGCCCCACTCGAGGGCGACGCCCTCGCACCTGAGGTATCTGGCCTGCGCGAACAGGTCCTCCTCGGGACTCACGACCCTGAGGTCGGGGTTCCAGGCGGCCAGGGGTGATGGCAGCGACCCGTCCTCGGACGCCACGGTCACGTTGCACCCCCGCTTCATCATGAGCCAGGAGGACGCGATCCCCCGCTCGGACCCGACGACGGACAGCACCCTCCCCTGGGTGCCCTTGGGCATCCCCCCAGGGCCGCGCATGACCGAGCTGAACAGGTAGGCCTCCTTGCCCCGGACCTCCACGAACACCTCGATGTCCGGCTCCACGAGGTCCACGGTCAGCTCGAGGCCCTTGTTCGATTCGAGTATGACGGACCCGAGCTCACCCGCGAGCGATTGGCTTGTGTACGGGTGGTTCCCGGTCCTCCTCGCGCGCACCGCGAAGCTGGCGCCCTTGGACAGGAGCGGCTCGGCGAACCCCTTGGCCGCCTCCAAGAGCTCCGGGAGCTCGCTCGTGGCCTTCTCGACCGGGCTGAACGACACCACGCCGAAAGTCTTGGAGAGCAGCTCGCAGCTCCTGCGCCAATCGTCCGAGTCCACGAACAGCCTGCCCCTCATGGAGGACGTGACGCAGCCCAGCTTGGCTAGGAGGTGCTTCCTGCGGATGTCCTGCACCAGCGCCTGCTCGAACCTCCTGCGCACGCTCTCGCTCTTGAGCCCCAGTTCGCCGTACCTGATGAGGAGCGTAGGCATATGCCCGGGCTAACCCCCTGGTTGCCAATAAACATTTCACCCGGGGCCCCCGTTCGGAAGGAAAATCTAATTACACGTGGCGCATTCACGCTTAACGGAGCCGTAAGAGGGGTAAATTGAACACTGAGCAAAAGACCAAGGTTTCTTTGAAAAGAGTTGTTGACCCCCCAGGACCGAAGGCGAAGGCGACCGTGGAGAGGGACAAGAAGGTCCTCTCGCCCTACAACAGACCCTACTACTACCCGTTCGTGGTGGAGAAGGGCAAGGGCTGCATCATCGAGGACATCGATGGCAACGAGTACGTCGACTTCAACTCCGGCCTCGGGGCGATGAACGTCGGGCACTGCCATCCTGAGGTCGTGTCAGCTATTGCGAGGCAGTCCGAGAGGCTGCTGCACTACAGCTACACCGATTTCTACTACAGGTACGCGGTGGAGCTCGCGGAGAAGTTGAACGAGATCACGCCCGGCGACTACACGAAGAAGGTGTTCTTCAGCGGGTCGGGGGCCGAGAGCATCGAGGCCTTCGCCAAGGTCACGAGGTGGCATTCGAAGCGGCCGCTGTTCCTCGCGTACACAGGCGCGTTCCACGGCCGGAGCATGGGAGCGCTGAGCTTCACGGCCAGCTCGATCGTGCAGAAGGCCAGGTACTTCCCGACGATGCCGGGGGTCTACCATGTCCCGTACGCGTACTGCTACAGGTGCCCATACAAGATGAGCCTCCCGGACTGCAACTACTGGTGCGTCGACTTCATCGAGGACTTCGTCCTCAAGAAGTACGTGCCGCCCCAGGAGGTCGCGGCCTCCCTGATAGAGCCCATACAGGGCGAGGGAGGGTATGTCGTCCCGCCGCCGGAGTACCACAAGCGCCTGAAGAAGCTGTACGACTAGTACGGCATCCTGTACGGCGTGGACGAGGTCCAGTGCGGCATGGCCAGGACCGGG
>JBFXGF010000098.1:0-5522 GCA_050178275.1 Thermoplasmata archaeon
CCGCGCGCGTCCTCCCGAGTGGACTTCGAGGGTGAGTCGGCTCTGATTATCTCCTCGAGGGCGAGGAACGCCAGGGACGGTACGCAGCACATACTGGGGTACACATGCGTCAACGACGTCACAGCCAGGGACCTCCAGAAGACGGACCCTGACTGGACGAGGGCGAAGGGGTTCGACACGTTCGCGCCCATCGGGCCGTTCATATCGTCCACCCCTCCGACCGAGGTGAGTACGCGCCTGAACGGCAAGGTCGTCCAGAGCTCTCCCCTGTCCGACAGGGTCTTCGGGGACGCCGCGCTCGTCGAGTACATATCGACGGTGATGACGCTCGAGCCAGGCGATGTGATCGCCACGGGCACGCCGTCGGGAATCGCCCCGATGAAGGCGGGGGATGTCGTAGAGGTGGAGCTCGACGGGATAGGATGTCTCAAGAACCGGGTCGTGGATTCATGACCGGGCCGAAGGAGGTATATTGAAATGGCATTGGAGCCGAGCGAGAAGATCTGGAAGAACGGGCAGCTTATACCATGGAAGGACGCGACCGTGCACGTGCTCACGCACGGGCTGCACTACGGGACCGGGGTGTTCGAGGGCATCAGGTGCTACGGCACGGAGAAGGGCCCTGCGGTGTTCAGGCTCAAGGACCACATGGCGAGGTTGCACTCGTCCGCCAAGGCCATCCAGATGAAGATACCGTACACGGTCGACCAGCTCTGCGAGGCGACCAAGGAGACCATCAGTACGAACGGGCTCGATTCCTGTTACATACGGCCGATATCGTTCTTCGGCGTCCAAGGCATCGGCGTGAACCCGATGGGCTACCCTGTCGAGACATTCATTGTCGCGTTCCCGATGGGAGCATACCTCGGGGACGAGGGCATGAAGAAGGGAATACGTGTCCACACGGCCTCCTGGCAAAGGATGTCAGTGGCATCCGTCCCGGCGACCGCTAAGGTCTGCGGCGACTACCTCAACAGCGCGCTCGCCGTGATGGAGGCCAAGATGAACGGCTTCGACGAGACCATCATGCTCAACGACATGCACATGGTCGCCGAAGGGTCTGGCGAGAACATATTCATGGTCAAGGACGGCAGGATAATGACCCCGCCCGTGAGCGCTGGCATACTGCCCGGGATCACGAGGAACTCAGTCATGACCGTGGCGAGGGACCTCGGCTACCAAGTCGTGGAGCAGGACTTCTCTAGGGGAGAGCTGTTCCTCGCGGACGAACTCTTCTTCAGCGGCACGGCCGCTGAGGTCACCCCGATAAGGGAAGTCGACAGGAGGCAGGTCGGCGACGGGGCACCGGGACCTATCACGAAGGCCATCCAGACGACATACCTTGATGCGGTCAAGGGGAAGGTCGAGAAGTACTCCCATTGGCTGGATCCCGTGGCGTGAGCGGGTCCAGGACAACCAATAAATACCCGTCAGGGCAATACATCGTCTGACGATTGTCATACGAAGGGATGGGTGAGATGACGGGATACAAGGTCGACCAATTCGTGAGCCAGGCAGAGTCCGAAGGCTGCACCCTCGCAGATGTCCTCACATCCCGATTGTCAGCCAATGACCTGGACGCCCTGCAGCTCGAACTGACACAGAAGATGGCCGAGAACTACAGGACAATCGAGGGATTCATGGCCGATGTGGAGGTACCCAGCGTAGCGGATTTCTCCGGCTTCACAGGACAGGAGCTCGACGAGATGCAGAGCGAGGTGCTCGCCGCGCTGTCAGACGAACCGCTTTTGGCTTAGGCGCAGGGCCGACCTGGTGCCTCAACCCTTCTTCAAGAATATCCTGTTCTCCGCGTCTATGAGTTCGTAGTGCAACCTCGGCTGACCTAGGAGCGACTCCGTCCTCCCGAGCATCAGGTATCCGTCAGGCCTGAGGGATCTGTGTATGTTCATCACGACTTTGTCATGCATCGGCCGCGAGAAGTATATCAGCACGTTCCTGCAGACGGCTATGTCGAAGAACTTGGACACTGGCTCGGACAGGAGGTCTTCGTTCACGAACCTCACGCGGCGCCTCAGGCTGTCGCCGACCTCGTAGTGCCCGTCCCTCTCGGTGAAATACTGGAGTAGCATCTGGGGCGGGACGTTCTTGACCTGCTCCTTGGTGTACGAGCCTTTGCGGGCGTAGGCGATGGCTGGCTTGGACAGGTCTCCGCCCGTGACCGTGCCCATGATATTCTCCGGGTTGCCTATCCTCTTGAGCTCCTGCTCCAGACACATGGCCAAGGTGTACAACTCCTGGCCCGTCGCGCACCCCGCGCTCCAGATCCGGACGATGCCGCCTGTACCGATCTTGGACCTGACCACTGGCCTGATCACCTTCTCCGAAAGCGCCTCGAACGCGCCCTCGTCCCTGAAGAAGTCGGTGACGTTTATCGACAAGGCGCCGATGAACTCCGTGGTCTCCTCGTCGCTGGACCGTAGCAACCTGAGGTAGTGTGGCAGATCTCCCGCGCCTGACCGCCCCAAGCGCTTCCTCAGGCTCCTGAGCACGAAAGTGCTCGAGTATCCGCTGATGTCGAGGCCCCTGGACCGCTTCAGGTGCTGTCTGACGGATTCGATGGCCTTGGCTTCCGAGTCGTCCATCCGAGCAGTTCCATGCACATCTGGCTAGATATTCCCTTCCCTCGCACCCGGCCCGGCCATCATCAGACATGAGAGCAGGGACGACATATTTTTATATGAACCAACCCGATTTTGACCTATATGCGAGAGTGCATATGTCCAGCAGAGGCTATACAGGTGGTCCGCTCTCGCACCGGCATCGCACAGGTGATTTGTTGAGGCTCTCTCTGACCGTCAAACTCGTAGCGTCGATACTGGTTCTAGTGCTTCTGCCCATCGCAGGCATTAGCATGATATCGCTCTCCGGCCTGGAAGACATTAAGAGCGATGTCGAAGTGCTATACTCGGAGAACCTGGAGGTCGTCACGAAGATCGCCGAGGGGTCGGGATACCTCGCGGGCACTGACAGCAACTTCCTCCTCTACTACATCAACTACGGGACGACGGACGCCGGCGAGTACCTGGCGGAGCACTCAGACCAGATGAGGAAGTTCGACCAGTTCCTGACTGACTTCGACAACAACTACTCGTACGAGAGCCTGCCAAGCATGGCGGAGATCATAGAGGACCAGCAGCGCTCGGACCTCCTCGACGACCAGGTCGAGGCGTTCGATACCGTCGAGTCCGAGTGGGAGGATTACGTGTTCGAGGTACAGGACGTGGCCAGACACCTCGTCTACAACCAGACCGAAGAGGCCGCGGAAGTGATGGTCAACGCGTCCGTGACCATGCAGACCCTCACGCTCAACATGAACAGGCTCATCGACATCTACACCGACGGCGCCGCCTTGATGGACATCGCGGCCGAAGAGACCATCGAGCAGAGCACTTTCTGGACACTCGTCGGGGGTGTATCGGCTGCGCTCGCCATCTCCATAGGAGCACTCCTCGTCTCCCTCCTAGTGACCTCGCCAATAGTGACCGTCTCGAAGGCCGCGGAAAGGATAGCGGAGGGCGACTTCACGACCAAACTGGATATCAAGGCGGGCCGAGACGAAGTAGGGGATCTCGTCCGTTCCATGAACTCACTCATCGAGAACACTTCAGTTCCCCTCCAGAAGCTCACGGAGAGCAGCCGGGCGATCGCGGACGGGGACTATTCCAAGGATATCGATGTCGACGCCAAGGGCGACCTCGCCAGGCTTGTGGACAGCTTCAGGAGGATGAGGAACGCCCTCATCAGACTCACGGAGCAGGTCCAGATCACATCGAAGTCCCTCACGGAGTCATCTACGATACTCGCGGAGACCGCGAAGCACATGACCGACGCAACCCAGCAGGTCTCGTCCTCCATGACGCAGACATCCAAAGGCGCCCAGATACAGGCGGCCAAGGTCGACGAGATGGTTAGGATGCTCGGTGAGCAGACCAAGGCGATATACGATGTCGTCCAGAGCTCGCAGAACGCCGCGAGGGCATCCGAGGACGCGAGCGATGTCGCCCAGAGGGGAGGCAGGTCGGCGGAGGATGCGCTTCAGCGCATCAAGAGCCTCCTCAAGAGCGTCGAGGACACCGCGAACGCCATGAACGCCTTGACCAAGAAGTCGAAGGAGATATCGCAGATCGTCATGATCATAAGCAACATAGCCCAGCAGACTAACCTGCTCTCCCTCAACGCCGCTATCGAGGCGGCCAGGGCGGGCGAGCACGGGAGGGGATTCGCCGTCGTGGCGGACGAGGTCAGGAAGCTCGCCGAGGGCTCAAGGAAGGCGGCGGGCCAGATCCAGTCCCTCATCGAGTCGGTCGAGAAGGACATCGTCGAGAGCACCACCAAGATGGACCAGACCAAGGTGAACATGTCCGAGGGGACCAGGACCGTCTCGGAGGCTCTGAAGTCGCTCGAGGACATCGCCGCGACCGTCGAGGAGACCGCCGCGATGGTCCAGGAGATCAGCGCGTCCACCCAGCAGCAGAAGGCGCTGACGGAGAGCCTGGCGAGGAGCTTGGACGAGGTCGCGAGCATAGCGACCGAGACATCATCCTCCGCGGAGGAGGTGTCAGCGTCCTCGGAGGAGGTCGCCGCCGGGATGGAGGAGTTGACCGCCTCGGCGCAGGACCTAGCCGATCTCGCGAACACCCTCAACAGGATCACGAAGGACCTCTCGACTATGGAGACGGCCGGGAAGCCAGTCCGGACACTCGCCCAGCGCGCGGGCAAGCCGCAGGACGAAGACGCTGACAGGGAGCGAGACTGATGACAGGTCCTGACCATCGACAGTATGTGGTGTTCCGCCTGGGGAGCGAGGAGTACGCGTTCGACATCGCCGCCGTGAAGGAGATCAGGGACCTCGAGCAGGTCGCTAAGGTGCACAGGAGTCCATCGTACATCGAGGGCGTGATGAACCTGCGCGGGAAGCTCGTCACCGTCGTCGACCTGAGGAAACGCCTCTCGATAGAGGCCAGGGCTCCGGATAGCTCGTCGAAGATAGTCGTGATCGACGCTCCCGACGCGCCCGTCGGGTTCCTCGTGGACGAGGTGACGGAGGTCGTCAAGGTGGGCGATGAGGAGATCGAGCCGGCTCCAGCGTACGTTTCCGATGGGCTTGAGGCGGAGTACGTCAAAGGGATAGCCAAGACGGGCGACCGGCTCATCACCATCGTGGACCCGGTCAAGATACTCGAGCTTTCGACGGATGATGGCGAGAGCAAGGGAGGATGATTCGTTTGGCGAAGGTGCTCGTGGTAGATGACTCCGAGTTCATGCGGCGCGTCCTGAAGAACATACTGGAGGGCGGGGAACACAGTGTCAGGGAGGCGAAGAACGCCAGCGAGGCGCTGGAGCTCTTCAAGCGCTTCGGGGCCGACATCATCACGATGGACATCGTGATGCCCGAGACGGTTGGCATCGAGACCGTGAAGAGGCTCAAGGATGTCGACCCCAATGTCAAGATCATCATGATATCGGCCCTGGGGCACCAGAAGACCGTCATGCGCGCGCTC
>JBFXGF010000099.1:0-5509 GCA_050178275.1 Thermoplasmata archaeon
CAGCTCGCCCAGTTGAGAGAAGTCCATATGGAACACCAGCTCGGCCTGGTGGTCCCTCACGTAGTCGGAGTCCACGATGCGGTCCGAGACGCCTTCCGCCTTTGTCTTCTTCATCTTCACATACTCGTTCTCGTAGGGGACCCTCTCGGGCCGGGCCATGCGCCTGACGTACACGAGCATGCTCGGGTCCGTCAGAGGGTCCGGAACCTCGGAGATGCGCTTGTCGGCCTGGAGCATCCCGAGCAGGTGGGCGACCTTGGCGGAGACGACGAACTTCCTGCCCGTGCTCTTGGCCACGTCCCTGAAGGTCCGCATCCGGTCGACGTCCTTCGGATAGAAGGAGACGACGACCAGCTTGTCCGCCGCTCGTATATGTTCTTCCGCCGTCTTCCTCACGCCCTCCTCGGTGAAGTCCTTCCGCTGGTCACTGGGACACACACGAGTACCCTCGCATATGAGCGCGATTGGCTTGACCTCCGAGGCCCTCCTGATGAAGTCTTCCGTCATGTCCCCCCGGGTGCCGTGGAGCCTGAAGTCGCCCGTGTAGACGATGTGGCCCTCGGATGTGCGGATGATGAAACCATACGCGCCTGGCGTGGAGTGGTCCACGTGCACGGGCTCGACCTCGAGCGAGCCTATCTCGATCCTGTCGCCGGTCCTGAAGGTCCTGAACTCGTGCTCCCCGAACGCTGACCGGCCGAGGCTCGTCGTCTCCCAGGACCGGCGGATGGTATCCGCCGTGGCGCCCAGGTACACCGGTATCCTCCGGTCCACGAACCGGAGGTGCATCGCGTGGTCGAAGTGCATGTGCGACACGAAGACCGCGGCGAACCGGGGCTCCTCGTACTCGAGCTCGGTGTACTTGAGTTCCGGCCCCTCGAGGTATTCCCGGTCATACAGGCCCTTGACCTCCGGCAGCAGCTTGAAATGGAAATAGTCCCTGAGGCCGAACCTGCTCTCCCTGGGCTTGAGGAAATCGACGAAGTACTCCTCCCCCATGTCGAACGATTGGCCGAAGTCGAAGAACACCCGTGTGTCCCCGTCCTCGACGAGTATCTTGTTCCCTCCGATCTGCCTGACGCCTCCGTAGAGGGTTATCTTCACCATCGGTCAACACCCACCTGATCGTCCGCCACGGTCAACAGCCCGACGCGGAAATCAACCTTTTGGTCCTTTCCCGGGCCGGCGCCAAGAAGTCGTCCAGGGTCGTGTTCCGCGGCCCGTCGTCCTTGTCGGCCAGGTCGGCTATCCTGAGCCAGGACGGGAGGTCGCGCACGCCCTTTATCCGCTCGGCGTCCTCGCCCCGGTTGTAGGGCCTGTCCACCAGTATGGCCTCGATGCCAGCCCTGCGCACGGGGTACAGGTCGAGCGCAGGGGTGTCCCCTACCATCACGGCCTCCCTGCGGTCGTACCCGCGCTCGGAGAGGTACCTGGATATCTCCCGCCCCTTGTCGCCGTTCAGTATGACATCGTCGAAGTACTCCCTGATGCCGAAGTCGGCCAACAGGGCGTCAAGGACGGGTTTGGAGTTCTTCGACACGACGCAAAGGCTCTCCACCCTCCCCCTGAGCGTGTCCAGGGCCTCGGCCACGCCCTCGTCGAGCTTGAAGAAATCCTTGGCGTTCTCCGGGGACGGGTCGGCCCAGAACTCCCATGTGCTCGTCCCCCGGTGAGGCACGTAGATCGTGCCCTCCGCGTCCAGGAAGACGTGCTTGAATCTCTGGCTCTTGCGTCCGTCCACTGTCATCAACCCGGGAACGTCGGGGCGCGGGCTTGTCTGTGGGCTGATATCATCTCATTTCGGGTCATACGGAAAGCTCTGGCCCATTTTAATAATCATCTCACTATACATCATATCGTATGATGAAGTTTAATAGAGCAGGGCGTCATACAGTATCGTGTGAAGAGCATGGCGGTGGTGTTCGGAACTCTGGGATACAGGCCGAAGTCGTTGATACCGACCCTGAGGTCGACCGAGGGCGTCGAGAAACTCGTGTTCTACTACGGCGCCGACAAGATGGACCCTGACGCCGGGAGGAAGGTCTCGGAGGCCAGGAGGACGGTCGTGGACTACTGCGCCAAGATGGGCATAGCGGTGGACCCCGTGGAGCTCAGCGACCCCTTCGACTTCAAGGGGATAGCCTCACGAATAAGGAAGGACATCAGGAAGCACAAGGGCGAGGGAAAGGAGATCGCCGTCTTCAACATCGCAGGGGGGACGAGGCCGACCTCGTCCGCGGCCCTGCTGGTCTGCATACTCGAGGGCGTCCCCACCGTGTACATACACGACGTTACCTACGACGAGATCCGGCTCCCGCTCCTCAAGATGGAGTACGACAAGGTGCTCTCGACCGAGGAGAAGGAGATCCTCAGGTTCCTGTCGAAGAGCGCCGGCGCCGGCCTGACCGAGGTCGAGCTCGCCGCGAGCCTCGGGAAGCACAAGGCGACCATGAACCACCACGTCAAGAACCTGGTGAGGAAGGGCGCGGTCAGGCTCGAGCGGCACCCGACCGACCAGAGGAAGAAGGTGGTCAGGGTCGAGGACTCCACCGAGCTCCTCCTGGGGGATGACATTTGAGGACGCTCGTGTCCACGTTCGGTGACGGGGACCTCGAGAGGGTGCTCCTGGCCATGCGCAGCCTTCCCTACGACCGACTGGTGCTCATAGGCGGGCCTCGGGAGGACGAGCCTGAGGGACTCGCCGAGTTGAGGCGGCTGGAGTCGATGACCGGGAACGATGTGTCCTTCGAGCGGGTCGACTCACCCGACTTCATGGGCCTCGTCGAGGAGATATCCGAGCTGATCGGCAGGGTCGCCGGGCTGAACGGCGGGCTCAGCGACGTCGTACTCAACATCAGCGGCGGGACGAAGCTGATGGCGGACGCCGCCCTCTTCGCGGCCTTCAGGCTGGGGGTGCCCACATATCATGTGACCGAGAAGGTGGTCAGACTCCCGGTCATGAGAGGCGTGACCGCGCGGAACCGGTTCACCCCGCTGCAGTCTCTATTCATCTCGTCGCTGGAAGGTCCGCGCACGATCGCCGACATGGTGAGGGCGCTCCCGCCGCACAGCAAGCAGTCGCTCGAGAGGGTCATGAGGGAGTTGAGGAACATGGGGCTCGTCCACGCAATGCTGGAGAACGCCCAGGTCTTGGTCTCACTGACCGCGGACGGCCACGAGGTCAGAAGGGCGTTGGCCGCGTCCGCGAGGTCTGGCGCGGGCTGAGGCTCACTCCAGGTCTTCCCCGCCCTGGAGGGACATCTGGACGGCTGAGTATATGTCCTCGAGGCCGTCGCCCGTGTCCGCGCTGACCGGCACGACCGCCCTGCCGGCGCCGATGCTCTCGAGCGCCTGCAGGAACTCCACGCTGACAGACGTCTGGGCGTCGCTGGCCTCGTCCAAGAGCGATGCGAAGAGCGAGTAAGAGTCCTTGCTCCACGAGTCTATCAGTTCCTTGTCCGCGTCCTTCAACATGTCCGCCTTCGCCATCAGCAGGATCATCGGGACCGGGAGCCTGAAATGGACCGTGGCCGCGAGCATGAGCGAGGACACGTAGCCGTTGGGCGTCCGGGCGACGGCCGGGTCGAACAGGAAGGCGAGCGCGGAGTCCTCCACGCCCAACTCCTCCACGATCACCCTGCTGCTCTGCCTGAACGTGAACAGCTCCAGCTGCCCGGGGGTGTCGATGAGGACATAGTCCGTGTCGAAACCCGCGATGACCTCCGAGATCTCCTTGATGTTCAGGGCCATCATGTCCGCAGCGGCTATCTGGGCGCCGTTAGGGCCGAGCCCGTACTCCTTCATGACATCCGCGAGGTCGACCCAGTCCCGGACGTCCACGTCCGGGGCGTACATCAACTCCTCGACGCCGGGATCGAGATTGACCGTGATCGCGTCGAAGCCCCGGCTCTGCATCCATGTCTGGAAGGCGTATGTCAGGGTGCTCTTTCCGCAGCCAGCGGTTCCGACGAAATAGAGGTTCTTCGCAGCCATCAGTAACACCCATCTACCGGAGTACAACACTTCACTTGAGCGGTTCGCGGGTCACCAACACGGGTCCGTTCCGATTCTCAGGCCCGGGCGACCAGGGCGCGGAAGCGACACGGCGCCCCACGGTCCACGCTCGTGATTCCGTAGTATAATATCAGCGCTAATAAAAGTATCTCAATCGTCCCCGGGACCCTCGTCCACTGCTGACCCGGTCAGACTGCACGGCAATGATTAATACCCCAAATCCGGTTGCCCAGGACGTGGTGTCTTCGTGAGGAAATGCGCGAAGTGCGGGTTCGAGAACTGCGACGAGAACAGGCTCTGCGGAGAATGCGGGTCGAGACTCTCCGCTCCCAATCCCGCCGAGGACTTTCTGGAGTCCGCCAAGGGGGCGAAGACTCCAGACGCGGGAACGGCCGACGACTTCATCGAGGCCATCTCCAGTCGACCGAGGAACTCGTTCTGCGTCCCCGGCGGCGCTCTGCTGTTGATCGCGGGGGCGCTCATGCTCGTGTCCGGCGTCTACACCCTGATTTGGAGAGATTGGATCGTGTACGGGTGGGGGGGAATCCTCGATGAGGGAACCGTGATACTCTCGGGGCTGGTGTACCTGTTGTTCGGCGCCCTGACAGCGCTCGTCGGGCGAGAGGCACTCAGACGGAGGCACTGGGCGCTCGCATTGGTCATCCCGACCATTGACATCGCCTTCGGGGGTACGGTCACGATCCTGGCGGCGGTCGGCCTGATATTCATCGCGTTGGCCAAGAACGACTTCGTCGACTGAGACGACAGGCGCTCCGAAGGAACCCGTCGAGGGTCGGGAGAAATGGCGGGCCTGAAGGGATTCGAACCCTTGGCCAATCGGTATCTCCTGCGATTCCTGAGAATCGAAGTAAGAGCCGATTGCTCTACCTAGCTGAGCTACAGGCCCACGAAGGCGCAGTATAAACTCGCTCTTTATATAGATATCGAAGCACCCCGCGCGGGACCGCATACCTGGCACTGTCGCCGGCGCCCGCCGCCGCCATCACCCCAGGCATACATTCTGTGTAAATTATAAAAAGTGGTTTATCATTCTCATGGTCAGCGCTCGCCGAAAGCCTTCACAATCTTCTCGATCTCCGCCGACACGGGCCTGTCCAGCGGGGCCGGGACGTGTTTCGTGAGTATGGACTCCGCCTTCGCCTTGGCGACCTGGAGCACGTCCACCTCAGGCTTGTCGAGCCCCGGCACGATGTCATCCCATAGGAGCGGCATGTAGAGTTCCCGCAGGTGGTTCAATGTGTGTCTCTGCGCGAGGTAAGAGCCGCCTATGCCCACCTTTTTGATGACCGCGGTCGCGAGGGACTCGTCGGAGACGTCGATGCCCTTGTACAGCCTGACGGTCATGCCCGCGATCTCGTGGTCTATCATCAGCTGCTCGTAGGACAGGAGCGCGGAGAAGTCCACCACGCCAAGGCCGTTCACGACCTCGCCTCCGACGAGTCCGCACGCGGCGGCCGACAGCGTGTTCTCCACG
>JBFXGF010000100.1:0-5457 GCA_050178275.1 Thermoplasmata archaeon
CCGTTTATATCCTTTTCGGAGCGTCGGGCGAAGGGTCCTAGGAGGACAGCGGAGGCAGAGGCCAGCGGTCCGGGCACGAGCGTGTTATCATGCATGATTACCGGGACGATATCCGTATAAGCCGCCCTGAGCCTAGTTTCTGAACGAGCTAGCACTGGGCACCATGAACGCTCAGAGGATTGACATGACTGGCCCCAAGCCGAAGCGCAGCGGTTCGAAGCACGAGAGGAGACCTACGCCGAAGCCAGCGACAGCCTCGTTCAGGTGCTTCCAGTGCGGCGCCGAGGTCGGTGGTGACTCCGACCGTTGTCCCAATTGCAGGTCGTTCTACATCCGGGGCCTCAAGGAGGAGGACGTGGACGAGCTCCGCAGGGCGGAGGAGATGTTCGATGACCCTCTTGTGGACTTCGTGGAGGCGCACGGGTCGTCCGTGATCGATTTCGACGCGGACATCGCGATCATGAGCCTCCTGGACGACGACCGCACGGACCCCGGTTTCGTCTCCGAGTGTTCCCACTGCGGTACCGTGGTGGAGCTGAGGACCGCCACATGCCCTATGTGCGGCACACCCCTGGAGCACCTGAGTGTGGGCCTCGTGGACATCTTCGCGGACATGGAGTTCGACCCGGAGCCGTTCCTGGACGCGGACTGCCCATATTGCGGGGAGCACGTCACCCTGAACTCCGGGAACTGCCCGTCGTGCGGCGAAGCCGTGGACGTGAGGGACGAGCGCGACCCGACGCTCAAGGTCAGGCCAGTGCTCAGGACCAAGGATGTGGTCTTCCTACACCTGGACATCGAGACCGGCGAGATCAACGTGCTCAAGAGGAACGGCGTGGGGCACGGGTATGACCAGGTGTTCCTGCACCTCAACGGGGCGGGGAACGACGGCCTGGGCAAGGGACGGCCAGGGCCCCTGAGGGGTTGAAGGAGGTATCACCACATGGACGCGTTTGACAATTTCAGACTCATGCTGGACGAGGCCGCGTCGAAGATACTCGAGTTGACCAGGGAGCGGGCCATGAACGCCAGTGAGCTGAGCGAGGCGTTGGACCTGCCGATGGCGGCCACTTACCGTCGGATACGGATGCTCAGGGGCGCGGGCATGCTCCGAGAGGACTACAAGGCCGTGTCCGCGGGCGGCAAGTCAGTGTCCCTGTACCGGTCGACGGTGGAATCGGCCGAGGTGGTCCTCACGAACGGCAGGCTGCAGGTCAGGATAAGGGCGAACGGGGAAGACTCATCGGACTCCGTCGACCTGGGCGAGGAGTCCTCGATGCTTCACTGGGTCTCCAACAAGGACGGCCAGTGAGCGGTTATCCTGCCTTCTCGAGGTTGTCGGCCCTCTTCCCGTAGGTCCGCGACTCGCTCTCGTGGAGCTTGTTCTTCTCAAGGAACTTCGCGGCCCTCGTGCGGTACTTCGCCGCCTTCTCCGTCTGGACCGCGGCCTTCGACTCGAACTTCCTGGCGATGGCATCAGCCTTGGCGGCCTTCTTCTCCTGCACGGCCATCTTGTTCCTGAGGGCCTCAGGGCTGAGCTCGCTCTTTCCCTCCGCTGCGCCCCTGAGCTCCATGTCGAACTCCTTCGCCTGGGCCCGGAATTCCGTGCCGGCCTCGCGCTTCGCGTCGGCCTTCTCCCTGTAGGCCACGGCCCTGGAGGAGCACTTCTGCCGCTTCGCCTCGTTCATCTTGTACTTGTGGAAGAACTTGGCGGCTTTGTGGCTGTGCTCGTGCGCCTTCTTCCTGAGGACGGCGACGTCGTGGTAGGCCTCCGCCTGCACCCTGTCCGTCCTGGCCGCCTTGATCTGCTCCTCGTGCTCGTCGTCGGTGATCTCCTTCTTCACCTGGGCCTCCTCAGGGGGTTCCTCGTCGGGCTTGGGGGCGTTCGGCTTCTTCGCGGGCTCCTGCGGGGCGCTCTTGCTCTTGTCGCTCTTGGTGAGAAAGAGGTCGAGGTCGTCGTCCTTCGTCCTCTGAAAGTCCTTCTTCCTGCTCGGGCTGTCCTCCGTAGGGCTCATGTCACTCACCTGAAACGCGCGATGCCTTCGCGCGCGTCAAATCTCCCTTTTGCATGATAATCCTTTGGTCGCAGGCTCCTTCACAGGGAAGGTTCGCGGCCAAAGGGTCAATATATATATCGTCGAAGCGGTACCACCATCCAGCGGAAGGGATTAGCATGGTAAGAGCGTGCATATTGGTCTGCTGCAAGTTGCTCAAGACGAAGAAGGTCGTCGATATAGCAAAGAAGCAGCAGGGAGTAGTTGACGCGTTCCCCGTCCACGGGCGCTGGGACGTGGCCGTTGAGACTGAGGACCTGGAACTGTCTAAGATCGCCAAGATCGGGATGAACATATACGTCGCCGAAGGCGTCGAGATTGTGGAGACCCTCATCGGGTTCCCGGAGGTTTGAGGTGGTCAACATGGTCAAGGCTGTCGTGCTGGTGATGTTGGAGCCCAAGACGTACGTGGACGCGAACAAGATCACCAAGATCCAGGGTGTGAAGAGCGGGTACCCGGTGTTCGGGCACTACGATTACGTCGCGTTCTTGGACGTCCTCGGGCTCGAGAAGGTCGGGCAGATCGCGGACAAGATCCAGAAGCTCGGGTTCGTCAGGTACGTCGAGACGCTGATCGAGAGGTAGACGGACCGGAGGCCCCCGCTTCGCGAAACCTTTTCCCATTTGGTTCTGGATTTCTCTCCCCCAGCCGTGCGTTTATCGTACCTGCGTGTCGTTACGCGTCGACCGCTGGCCTCACCTCGTTCGCGATGCGCGTCTGCGAACACAATTGCCTCTCTTAGTCGGTTAAGGATTTATACGGGGAGCCTAATCCTGCGCCAGCCAAACGGGAGAGAGTAGGATGGTAGACGTCACGATTGTCATCCCCATAGCGGGGTTGGTCGGTCTGGCCTTCGCGGCCTATCTGACCTGGTACGTTTTCAGGAAGGACCTCGGGACCCCCGAGATGCAGGAGATCGGCGAGGCCATCAGGCAAGGGGCCATGGCCTACATGAAGAGACAGTACAGCACGATCATACTCATCAGCATCGTGCTAGGCGTCCTGATCGGGGCCTTGATCACGCCGCACATCTACGTGGGCCTGTCGTTCCTGGTGGGCGCGTTCGCGTCGGCCATATCTGGATACATCGGGATGTATGTCAGCGTCAGGTCGAACATACGGACCGCGGCCGCCGCTCGCAGGAGCCTCAACGAGGCGCTCGTGACGAGCTTCAGGGGCGGCGCCGTGTCAGGCATGGGCGTCGTGTCGCTCAGCCTTCTGGGTGTCGCGGGCGTGTTCTACATCTTCAACACCGGCATGGACTTCTCCATCTCGGAGTCGCTCGACGCGGCCATAGGGTTCGCCTTCGGCGCTAGCTTCGCGGCGTTGTTCGCTCAGCTCGGCGGCGGCATATACACCAAGGCCGCGGACGTCGGGGCGGACCTCGTCGGGAAGATCGAGGCGGGCATACCAGAGGACGACCCGAGGAACCCCGCGGTGATCGCGGACCTCGTGGGCGACAATGTGGGCGACTGCGCGGGCAGAGGAGCGGACCTGTTCGAGTCCACGGCCGCGGAGAACATCGGGGCGATGGTCCTGGGCCTGAGCCTGTACACGTTCTGGACCAGTATCGTCCCCGAGCACATGCGGTGGGAGGAGGGCGCGGCCCTGGCGTGGATATTCTTCCCGCTGGTCGCTAGGTCATTCGGTATATTCGCGTCGCTCGTCGGGGTCTTGGCAGTGAGGCTGAAGAACGAGAGCAAGGACCCGATGTCCGGCATCAACATGGGGTACTACATCACGTGTGCCCTGGCCGCGGTGTTCTTCTACTTCGCGACGAAGATCATGTTCGAGGGAGAGCTCGGGAACGGATACCTCTACTTCTTCGGCGCTGGCGTCATCGGGATAGTCCTGAGCATAGTCATAGTCTACATAACCCAGTACTACACATCTGGCTCTTGGAGGCCCGTCAAGGAGATCGCGGAGGCGTCGACGACGGGGCCGGCGACGAACATCATCACGGGCCTGTCGATCGCGATGGAGTCGACCGCCCTCCCGGTCGTGGCGATCATAGTGGCCCTCATGGGCTCGTTCGCCCTCGGCCAGATGGCGGCCCCGGACGATGGGGCGATGACGGGCATCGCTAACCTCGACACTTACGAGCTCATCTATGGGTTCTACGGGACTGCGGTCGCGACGATGGGCATGCTCGCCACCTGCGCGTTCATCCTGGCGACTGACACCTTCGGACCCATCACGGACAACGCTGGCGGCATCATAGAGATGTCCAAGCAGCCTCAGGAGATCCGGGTCAGGACCGACAAGCTCGACGCGTGCGGCAACACCACGAAGGCGTTGACGAAGGGCTACGCGATGGGCAGCGCCGCCCTGGCGGCCTTCCTGCTCTTCGGGGCGTTCTTCGAGCGCGTCGCTGTCAAGAAGTTCGACGGAGACCTGTCTCTCGCGTTCCATGTGGACCTGGCCCAGCCCGACGTGTTCGTCGGGGGCCTCTTGGGCGCCATGCTGGTGTTCCTGTTCGCCTCGCTGGCCATCAGGGCTGTCGGGAAGACCGCCCACCAGATGATCAACGAGGTGAGGCGCCAGTTCAAGGCGGACCCTGGCATCATGACCAAGGAGTCGAAGCCGGACTACGCCAAGTGCGTGGACATAGCCACAAAGGGCGCCCTGAAGGCGATGGTGCTCCCGGCGCTGCTGCCAGTCCTCGTGCCCGTGCTGTTCGGCGTCTCGATGGCGTACATGGGCTACGACGCCCCGCAGTCCGTCGGCGCGCTCCTGATGGTCGGGACCATCACGGGGATAATGGTCGCCAACATGTTCAACAACGGCGGAGGCGCGTGGGACAACGGCAAGAAGTACATCGAGGAGGGCCACTACGGCGGGAAGAAGACCCCGGCCCACGCGGCGGCGGTCGTCGGGGACACCGTCGGGGACCCGCTCAAGGACACGGCTGGACCCTCGATCCACGTGCTGGTGAAGCTGCTGTCGACGGTCACGCTGGTGTTCGTCGGCCTGTTCATCCTGACGTAATACCCGGAGGGGGAGCCCCCCTTCGGCAAACCATATATACAACATGCGTAATCGAGAGACCCGCGAGCCATTTGACCAGAGGACTGTATAGATGTATGTGATTGCCTCGAAGGAAGATGTCGTCAGGATACCCCCTAACCTTCTAGGGGAGGATTTCGAAGCGCTGTCCGCAAGGCTCACTCAGGAGTCTTTCCAGAACAAGGTCGAAGGCGACGGGAGCTACACCGTCCTCGTGAGGAACATAGAGCCCCAGGGGGAGGGCAGGATCATCCACGGCGACGGGGCCGTGTACCAGAAGGTCAAGTTCGAGACCGTCATGTTCAGGCCCGCGCTCCACGAGGTCGTCGAGGGGACGGTCTGCGAGGTGCTCAAGTTCGGGGCGTTCGTGAGGTTCGGCCCCCTTGACGGGTTACT
>JBFXGF010000101.1:0-5450 GCA_050178275.1 Thermoplasmata archaeon
CGATCGCGTACGGGGCCATCAAGACGGCGCACATATCTGAGTACCTCGCGACGCCCACGGCGGAGTTCGTGGGGATCACGGCCTCGGACATACTCAACTACGAGCTGCCCACGGACAAGCTGAACGACAAGGACATCCAGGCGCTGAACGCGGAGAAGACGGACCCGAGGTTCAAGGACGAGTTCTGGAAGCACGAGATAGACCTGATGCTGGAGATAGGGAAGAAGGCGGAGCAGCAGGCCCTGGCGAAGTACGGCCTGGACTTCGTCACGGACACCTACCTCCCCGAGAAGCTCGGGCAGCTAGGCATATTGAAGTGAGCCAGCGTCCCGCCGCCCCGTCGCTTCGGCCCGGTGTAGTTCCCTACCTGTTATATCCGTAGAGCGAGATTCCCGCGGCGCCATGAGGATGAGCCCGGAGTGCGTGCCCTGCCTGGTCAGGAGGGTCCTGTTCGAGACGATGGAGGTGGACCCGGCCAAGTCCGCCGAGACGGTGAAGTACGCCTCCGCCGCGCTCGGGAGGCTTTTCGGTCCCGACGTGTGCTCCGCGGTCGTCGCGACGGAGGTGCACCGAGGGGTCTACGACCTGCTCGGGGACGACGACCCGTACAAGGATCTCAAGGCGAAGAGCAACGAGGTAGCGCTCGAGCTGTACCCGGCCGCGGAGAGGTTCGTGGCGAGGTCCAGGGACAAGCTGAGGGCGTCTTTCATATGCGCCGTCGTCGGGAACGTGCTGGACTTCGGGATAGGCGCGGGGTTCGACCACCCGGGCGCCCTCAAGAAGGAGTTCAGGAACCTCCTGGACGATGGGCTGGGGCACGACGACACGCCTAGGCTCAGGAAGCTCCTGAAGAAGGGCGCGAAGGTCGCGTACCTCGTTGACAACTGCGGCGAGGTCGTGTTCGACAGGCTCGCCCTCAAGCAGCTCAAGATGCTCGGCGTCCGGGTCACGCTCGTGGTCAAGGGAGAGCCGATCCTGACGGACGTGACCATGAAGGACATCGACGGCCTCGGCATCGAGGAGCTCGTGGATCGGATCGTCGAGGCGCCTGGATTCGCTGTCGGGATCGACCTCGCCTCGATTGACGGTGATTTCGGGGAGTTCCTGAGAGGGCACGACCTCATCCTCGCGAAGGGCATGGCGAACTTCGAGTCGCTCTCGGAGACGGACCTCGCGCCCATCGCGTTCCTGCTGAGGATGAAGTGCGCGCCGGTGGCCAACAACATCGGGCTCAAGAAGGACATCAACGCGGTCAAGCTGTTCGAGGACGGGTGCCACAGATGATAGAGTCGGTGCTCACGAGGACTTTCATCAACCATCGGAAATACGGTTTCAGGATAGCGACTGGAAGCGCCGATGTCGCGGAGAACATCGCGGTCAAGGTGGTCTCCAGGGGCGAGTCCGGGATCGGGTGCGCGTCACCCAGCGACGTCACGCACGAGACCGTGAAGACGGTCGAGGAGTTCCTCGCGAAGGTGCCGAAGAAGATCGTCGGAACGGACGAGACCGACCTGTCCGGGCTCCACAGGAGGCTGGACGCGATAGCCCCTGGGAACACCTCCGCGAAGGCCGCCGTGGACATCGCGGTCTACGACCTGCTGAGCAAGCGCGCGGGGAAGCCGCTGTACAAGCACCTTGGCGGGGCGAGGGGGAACTCCGTGCTCACCGACATGACCATAGGCATCGAGTCGAAGGAGGTGACCGTCAAGCGCGCCCTGAAGCACTACAAGGAGGGTTTCAGGGCACTCAAGATCAAGGTCGGCCTGGACCTGGAGGACGACGTGAGGCGCGTCGCGGCCGTGAGGGACGCGGTGGGGCCGAAGGTTCAGCTCAGGGTGGACGCCAACCAGGGGTACACGGTCGAACAGGCCGTCTCGTTCTGCGAGGCGATGAAGACCCTGGACGTCGTGGTCGTGGAGCAGCCGGTGAAGGCGGACGACTACGCCGGGCTCAAGAAGGTCAAGGAGAGGAGCGCCGTCCCGATCATGGCCGACGAGTGCGTCAAGGACGTCGCCGACGCGAAGCGGGTCATCAAGGACCAGGCGGTCGACCTCATCAACATCAAGCTCATGAAGAGCGCGGGCATCCACGACGCCATAGCCATCAACAGGCTGGCGGCCGAGGCAGGAATAGGCACGATGGTCGGATGCATGGGCGAGATACAGATATCGATCTCGGCCGGACTGCACTTCGTGCTCAGCTCCGAGAACGTCAAGTTCGCGGACCTCGACTCGCACTTCAACGTCGTGGGCGACCCATCGTCCGGGCTCGAGTTCTCGGATGGCAGACTGCGCGTGCCGGACAGGCCCGGCCTGGGAATCACGGACCCGTTCGTCGACTGAGCGCCGCGGAGTTCACAACATCAGCCGGGACGCGCGCTCGCAGACGGCGTCGCGCGCCTGGTTGAGCCTCTTCGTCCCGAACGCTGGGTCCCATTCCGACCCATGTACCAGGTCGGAGATCGTGAGGACGGCAGCGGCCACCCATCTATGCCCCGAAGGGGCTTGAATTCTTCTGAGGAGCTGAGCAACCCTTATAACCCGGTGCCATTATCCCCTGCCGTATTATCTGGCCTGGCGGGTCCGAATGAAGACCAAGAGAGCGGCTCAGGGGAAGAAGAAGAAGATCAGCGAGATCGACAGCGCAGAGCTGAAGTTCAGGGCGTTCCTGAACAAGCGCGACGAGATCCAAGAGCTCGCGGCGATTGCCAGGTCCGAGAGGGACTCGCTCCACGACAAGAGGAAGGAACTGCAGGGCCCGATGAACGAGGCACGAGACAAGAGGGACGCGGCAGTCGCTGAGATGAGGGTCCACAAAACCAAGAGGAACGAGCTCCAGGCCAAGGCCAAGGAGCTCATAGAGTTCAAGAGGAAGCTCAAGGGGAGCCCCATGGGTGACCTCAAGGCCGAGATCAGGGTCGTAGAGGTGGACATCAAGAGGATGGAGCTCGAACAGCAGACCCAGGCGCTAAAGCTGACCGAGGAGAGGGAACTCCTCGATAAGATCAAGGCCCGTACCGACGACCTCCAGAGATACAGGAAGATACTCGCGGAGCAGGAGAAGATCCAGAAGGAGGTCAAGGACATCGACGGGAGCATAGACACGCTTTTCAAGCTCGCGGACAAGGAGCACGCGGAAGTCGTGCGGCTCTCGGATGAGCAGCACAAGTATCACGAGGAGGCCCAGGCCAACGCGAAGGAGATCGGCACTCTGGCCGCGACCGCGAACAAGAAGCACGAGGAGTTCCTGAAGCTCAAGGAGGAGGCGGACGCCGTCCACCAGAAAGCGATGGAGCTCCGCGAGAAGGTCCTCGAGATCAGGAACAAGAAGCGGGACGAAGTCCGGGAGGAGAGGAACGCCGTAAGGGACGTCAATCTCGCGACCCGCAAGGCCCTGGACGACAAGGAGAAGAAGGACAAGGTCGCCGACGAGGCGCTCCAGCTCCTGCTCAAGAAGGGGAAGATCGAGATTTAGTGGCGTCGACTGTCTTCTCGTGGAAAGCCTCGCCCGACGTCTCGCCCGTTATCCTGCCGTCCACTATCGTCATCACCGAGTCCGCTACCTGGCCTATCCGCTGGTCGTGCGTGACTATGATGACGGTCTTCCCGAACTCGTCCCTGAGCCTTCTGAAGAGCATCAGTACCTGATGACCGGTCTCCGAGTCGAGCTCGCCCGTGGGCTCGTCCGCGAGCATTATCGGAGGGTCGTTCGCGAGCGCCGTCGCTATCCCTATCCTCTGTTGCTCACCGCCTGACAGCTCGTCCGGCTTGTGCTTCGCCCGCTCGGTCATGCCCACTAGCGCCAGAAGCTCGTCCGTGCGGGCCTTCATCTCCTTCTCGCTCTTCCTCGCGAGGCGCATCGGGAGCTCGATGTTCTCCCTCGCCGTGAGCGTCGGGACGAGGTTGAAGAACTGGAACACTATGCCCACCTTCTCCCGTCTGTGGCTCACAAGGTCCTCGTCCGAGTAGTCCACGATGTTGTCATCGCCTATCTTCACGGAGCCGGCGGTCGGCCGGTCCAGGCCTCCCAGGATGTTGAGCAAAGTCGTCTTGCCGCACCCGGAAGGCCCCATGATCGCGTGAATGGTACCGCCCTTCATGGAGCAGTCCAGGCCCCGCAGGGCTATGACCTCCGACTTGCCGGTCTTGTACACCTTTATCAGATCCTTCACGACTATATCGACCGTCTCAACCACCTCTTATCCTCAGTATCTCGGCGAGCTTCAGCTTGCCAACTCTGTACGTCGCGAGGTATGACGCCAGGACGAACGACCCTATGGCGGACAGCACGACGACCCAGCTCACCCAAGAGAACACCGTGTCGTGCGGCACCTCAGGGGAACCGATCCCGTAGACCAGGCTGTTGTAGAGGGCCGCGGATATCATGCCCGTCGACACCCCCACCACCATGCCCAGCGCCATCAGCGACACTGACTCGCCCATCAGTATCCGCCTCATCTGTCCCGAGGATGACCCCCTGGCCATGATGCATGCCAGCTCCTGCCTCCGGTCCCAGACGGTCACGAAAAGGACCAGCCCGACCCCGCACGTGAGCATCACGAGCGAGAGGGCGTACTCCAGGTAGAGGAACTCACGGACGCTCCTGAACTCCGGCGTGGACGCCGCCTCGTCTAGGCGCTCCTGGGCGATCGTGACATACCCATCGACGTTCGCGTCCCGGCAGAGCATCCGGAGACTCTCGGCCGTGTCGTAGTGGCTCGCGCCGTCCTCCACCGAGGCAAGCACCCCAATCTGGATGTAGTACTCAGGGAACCACTCGGGCTCTATGAACGAGAGCGTGTCGCTGTCGACGTATATGTCGCTCCTCACGCCTGGGAGTTGGCTCACGAAGCCTATGATGTCCACCCAGAAGCGCGTCGTCTCTCCCGAGTAGTTCGCGTCGACTGTGGTCAAGTCCATGACGACAGGGACAGAGTCGCCGATGATGAGGTAGTTGTCCTCCGCGAACGACTCGCTGACGAAGGCCGTCCCGTTCTCCTTCAGGTCGCGGATGTCATCCGAGCCGTCCCCTGCATACCATCCACGACCGATGTCGACAGTCTCTGTCAGTTCCTCCGAGTCGAACACCGCCATGGTCCCATAGCTGTAGTCCACACGCGCCGACACGAATATGAAGACCGTCGCTTGCTCCACGCCGTCCACGGTCTCGACCGAGTAGAGAGTGTCATAGTCCATCTCCTGCGTCTCGGTCCAGGAGTATGCCGGCCAGCCATAGAAATTGAGGTCAGCTCCGACCTCGTAGAGCACGGTCCTCTCGACATAGGCCAACTCCGACTCCATCGTAATCGATACGAACAGCCCGAACGCGACCGCGAGGGACACGATTATGCCGATGTTCGAGGCCCGCTTCGGGTTCCGCGCGATGTTCTTCTCGACGATGTAGTGCAGTTCCTTCGTCCACGACTTGACCAGCCGCGAGAAGCGCGTGTA
>JBFXGF010000102.1:0-5400 GCA_050178275.1 Thermoplasmata archaeon
AGCTGCTCGCGCCGTTCAGGGACCTGATGGTCGAACTCGGGGAGGGCACCGCCAGGTTCTCGTTCTCCCTGAACAAGGGCTGCTACGCGACCTGCCTCATGAGGGAGTTCATGAAGGCGGACATGGGCCAGTACTGACGGCTCAAGCCCTCGAGCGCCTGAGGACGTCTTTGATGTAATCGGTCATCCCGCGCTCGATGTCCCCGTCCAGGGGGACGGCGACCTCGTGGTCCCTGAGTATCTCCTCAGCCCTGCGCTTGGCGGCCTCGACGACACCCTTCCTGCCCTGGGACTCCCAGCTCCCACGGGGGCCGCGCCATAACTGCGGCGGGACGAAGGCCTCCCGCCTGAAGTGCTTGAGCGTGTGCGGGTGGCTCAGGTATGCGCCCTTGTGCGCGGCCGCCTCGATCACCTGGACCGCGAGCGTCTCCTCGTCCACGTCCACGCCTGACAGGATCCTCTTCACCTCCCCGCAGACGGCGTCGTCCAGGACGAGCTTGGCGAAGCTCGCTGTCAGGCTGGACTCGATGCTGCCCGCCGAGTCATAGATGAAGTCGATGCCGCTAAGCCCGGCCATGAGCAGGGTCGTCGCCGTCTCCGCGCCAGCCTGGTAGTCCGAGACCATGGCCTCGGTGTTGCCACCCGTGCCCCTGCACGGGACCTTGTACCGTCTGGCGAGCTGCGCGGTCCCCGCCATTATGAGCCCGACCTCGGGCGCCCCTAGCGCGATCGAGCCGGTCCTCATGTCCATGGTCCCTGACACGCTGCTGTAGACGGACGGGGCGCCCGGCCTGGCGAGCTGCGCCACGGCGATGGACGCGAGCACCTCGGCGTTCTGCTGCACCAGGAGGCCAGCGATGGTCGCCGGTGACGTGCCCCCGGCCATGCACTCGGGTGGGTACACGCAGGGCTGGCCCGCCTTGGCGAACGATATTAGACCCTCCGTGGCCTCCTTCGAGAGCGTGAGCGGGCTCACTGGGTTCGCGAAGCCGAGCAACAACGGCCTCTCGGCGAGCGCCTCACGGCCGCCCGCCGCTATCGCGGCGAGGTCCAGACACTCCTCGGTGCCCTTCCGCCCCCAGCTCCAGCCGTCGATCGTCTTGTTCGTGTGCTTGAACGACAGGTATGTCATCTGGAGATGGGCGATCGCGTCGGGCACGTCCCGGGACCAGCAGGCCCAGGAGGAGTGGTCTATGTTGGGCAGGGCGTCGGTGAGCCTGAGGAACGACTCGAGGTCCTTCGCGGTCGATGGTCTCACGACCCCGTCCAGGTCCTCGACCTGGACCGCGGTCCCGATGCTGCTCATGTGCACCTTCCCGTCCCCGAATGATATGCCGTGCTTCCCGTCCCTAGAATGGAGCTCGAACCTGGGAGGGGCCCTGGAGACGGCGTCCATCAGCACGCGCTCCGGGATCCTGACGACCCTGGTGGCGCCGTCATAGCTGGCGCCCGCCCCGGTGAGCAGGCCGACGGCCTCGTCCTCGAGCACCTTGATCCCGGTCCCCTCGAGGACCCTGACCGTGGCGTCGTGAATCCTACCGATGTCGTCCTTGGAGAATGGCTCGTACCTGGCGAACATGGCGACCACCGAAGTCATTTAGTATGGGGCAGGTCGGTGAATGCGACTTGATGATATCTATCTTCGGACGCAGGAGCAAGGGCAAGGGGCCACGCAGGGTCCTGACCTGCCCAGAGTGCGGCTCCGCGGACATGTACTACGAGGCGGCCCTCATAACCGGCTACAAGTACCACTGCAAGAAGTGCGGCTACATAGGCGCGTTCGTGATAGAGAAAGAGCTGGAGGACGACGCCGGCCTCGAATGACGCGCGGCGCCGTTCCATGCCGTCAGGCGAACATCGGCCCTGACTCCATCGCCTTCTGGTCGCCCTCGTCCAGGACCTTCGCGATGGCCTTCTCGAAGTCCACCATAGAGACGATGTCCCTGTTCTCGCGTATGGCGAACATGCCCGCCTCCGTGCACACGGCCTTGATGTCCGCCCCGGTGGCGCCGTCGGACTTGGACGACAGCTCCTCGAAGTTCACGGACTCTTCGAGGTTCATGCGCTTGCTGTGGATCGCGAATATCGCCGCCCTGGCGTCGTGGCTCGGCACCGGTATCTCGATGATCCTGTCGAACCTGCCTGGCCTGAGCAGGGCCTCGTCCAGTATGTCGGGCCTGTTCGTGGCGCCTATGATCTTGACCTCGCCCAGCGGGTTGAACCCGTCCAGCTCCGCCAGGAGCTGCATCAGGGTCCTCTGCACCTCGCGGTCCCCGGAGGTGGCCAGCTCCAGCCTCTTGGCACCGACGCTGTCGAGCTCGTCTATGAACACTATCGAGGGGGCCTTCTGCCTCGCGAGGTCGAACAGCTCCCTGACCAGACGCGCGCCCTCCCCGATGTACTTCTGCACCAGCTCCGACCCCACGAACCTGATGAACGTGGCGTTCGTCTGCTTGGCGACTGCCTTCGCCAGGAGTGTCTTGCCAGTGCCGGGCGGGCCGACCAACAGCACGCCCTTCGGCGGGTCTATGCCCACCTTCTTGTACAGCTCGGGCCTCAGCAGCGGGTCCTCGACGGCTTCGCGTATCTCGACGATCTGCTCCTCGAGCCCGCCGATCTCCTCATACGTGGTCTCGGGCTTCGTGATTATCTCGGCGCCCACGACGACAGGGTCGAGGGACGGCGGGAGGACGCCCATGACCGCCAGCGTCTGCTTGTTGAGCGCCACGCGCGCGCCCGCGGTTAGTAGCTCGGGAGAAACGTAGTCCGATGTGCTGACGACGAAGTCCGGGCCCGTCGAGCTCTTGACGACGACCCTGCCGTCCGCGAGTATGTCCTTGATCTGACCTATGATCAGAGGTGGGGTCTTGAGTCTCTCGAGCTCGGCCTTGAGCCTCTTGAGCTCCTTCTGAAGCCTTATCAGCTCGCCCTCGACGAACCTCTTCTCTCCCTCGGAGCGACGCGCCTCTTCGACTAGCTCCAGGTTCCTCTCCTCGAGTACCGAGATTCTCCTCTGTATCTCCTCGAACATCTCAGCGGATTGGTCCTGTGACAATGCTTTGCACCCCATTCCAGTGTGTTGTCGCCGGTGGCGTACGTAATAAGGTTAAATACTCTATTTATCCTTTGCTGGTTCGGTTCAGTGGCGGTGTTTTGATGATTTGTGAGATGTGCGGCAAGGACGTCACTTTCTGCAAGAAAGTGACTATAGAGGGCGTGCATCTTGAAGTATGCGCCGAATGCTCAAAATTCGGCACAGAGGCACGGAAAGACGCCCCGGAGCCCGAGGGCCCGAAACCCATCATCACTCAGAGGCTCGAGGTGAGGGAGAAGCGGAGCAAGCCCCGGGACATCTACACGTCCCAGGAGACAATCGAGCTCGTGGACGACTTCGCCTCGAGGATAAGGGACGCGAGGCAGAGGCGCGGGATGAGCCAGAAGGACCTCGCCGCGAAGATCAACGAGCGAGTCACCGTCCTGAGCAAGATAGAGACGGGGGACATGAGGCCGGACGAGAAGCTGATCGCCAAGCTGCAAAAGGAGCTCGGTATCGCCCTGAAGGAGAAGGTCTCCCCGATCGTGGCGGCGAAGGAGTCGGGGCCGAGGGCGCTGACGCTGGCCGACTTGATCAAGATGGAGAAATGACGCCCGGTCGCGGGATCATCTGACCATGTCTCTGCCGAGCACCGCGGACTCGGCGCGCTCAAGGTAGACCGACTCGAGCCTGATGCCGTACGAGGACGCCACCAGGAGGGCCGCGGGCTCGATGTCTATCCCGAGCAGTTCCTGCTCCCTGTTGACCTTTGACACGACCTCGCGCTTCGGGACCGACTTCGCCTTCACTATCGCCTCGACGATCTCCGTGAAGAAATCCGTGGTCTTCTTCTCGTATTCCTCGAGGGCCGCCTTCGGCGGCTTGTAGTCCACGGGCACGGTCACGCCCGCGAAGTCGAACGTGGGGACGAGGCTGCCATTCCTCCGCTCCAGGAATCCGCCGGACAGGCCGGCTTCCATGAGTTTCTGGGCCTCCTTGGGAGAGAACCACCTCAGGTCCATCGACGCCGAGAACACGAATTCCTTCTCCGTAAGCTCTTCCCGCCCCTTGCTCTTGTAGAGAACCGCTATGCTCTTCCGAAGCTCACTCATCTCCGCCCATACTCCCGATGTCTTCCGTCACGACGTAGTCGATGCCGAGGTCCGCCATCCTGGACGCTTCGGCCAACGGTGCGAACACTCCGAGGGTGAATCCGAGTTCCTTCTTTGCCCTCGACGCCTCCTTAGCCAGCGCGTGGGGGACCAGTATCTCGCCGATCCCTATGTCCAGCACGTCCCGCGAGAGGTCGAGGAAGGCTCTGCCACCAATCAAGGGGTCAGAACCGAGGATCCCATCCCGGTAGTCCGCTTTGAGTATAATGTTCTCGGACAACTTAAATGCTCCTCTGAGCTCGTCGAGGTCCGCTAGGGTCGCGGTGCCGACGACGGCCTTCTCCGCGCCCGTGATTATCACGTCGATTATGTTCTGCCCGAAGCGCACGCCCGCCTCGTAGATGGTCGGGATCTCGTCGCAGATGCCCCTCGCGAGGTCGAGTTGCGGCTTGTTCCTCTCGATCCCGTCCTCGTCGGACACATAGACCATCTCGTGCTCCGATGAGAGCTTCTCTAGAAGGTCGTCCAACTCCCCGCGCGCGTACGCGCGTCTAAGGAGGGTCCTGCCCCTCAGGCGTAGATGAGGAATCGTCTTCATGGACAAGGGGGCGCAGAAGCGCTAGGGTGTAGATATAGACGTGCATGCGAGGGCGGCCATGACACGCGACAGAGGGCTGGGCGCGGGCCGAATCAGCGTACGATAAGGCTTATATAGAAGCACTAACATATACGAGGCCCGGCCCTGCGAACAGAGGGGTCTGGGACAGATCAGTCCAGACAGTGTAGGGAGGTATGAAATGATAGGCCAAACACCCATCTTTATATTGAAGGAAGGTACGAAGAGAGACAAGGGCAAAGGAGCCCAGTTCAACAACATCGCTGCGGCAAGGGCCATAGCTGATGCCGTCAGGAGCTCGCTCGGCCCGAGGGGCATGGACAAGATGCTCGTCGACAGCATGGGCGACGTGGTGATCACCAACGACGGTGTCACCATACTCAAGGAGATAGATGTCGAACACCCGGCCGCCAAGATGATCGTCGAGGTCTCCAAGACCCAGGACGAGGAGTGCGGCGACGGGACAACCACCGCGGTCATACTCGCGGGGGAACTCCTCAAGAAGGCCGAGGGGCTGATCGAGCAGAACGTGCACCCGACGGTGATCTCCGGAGGGTACAGGCTCGCGGCCATCAAGGCGCGGGAGTATCTGGAGGAGGTCGCGATCAAGGTCTCACCTAACGACAAGGACACCCTCAT